>DATKZW010000029.1:0-2986 GCA_035527775.1 Sumerlaeia bacterium
TACTGGTGCAGGTGCTGGCCGTGCCGGTAGGTCATGACGCCCTCGGCGTATCCCCGGCGCACCTTGTCGAGCGTGGCCCGCACTCTTGGATCGCCCGGTTCCAGCGCTTCCGTGGGGTAAACCAACAGCATATTCTCCCAGTCGCAGTTGGTCTGGTACTCATTGAATCCGCGGCGCGCAGCCTTCCCTGTCAGATACTTGTGCAGTCCTGGGGGCGCGTACCCCGCGGCGCCCGAGGTCGCTTCGAGGGCCTTCATGAATGACGCCAGATAGTCGTCGTGCAGCTTAAGCCACGCAGCGGCGTCATCCTTCTCGTTCAGCGCCCGTGCAAGGCGAATCGCCGAGCGAAGTCCGAGCAAACACCACAGGTTGTGCGACGTATAGTGGCCGTCGATCATTTCGGCGTCGTAGGGATACGTCGGCGGCATCAGGCCATATTCGTCTTCGGTGCGCGCTCGTTCGATCCATTCGACCGCTCGTCGAATGGAAGGATAGATCTCGCGCCCGTAGGTCCAGTCGCGCGTAAACAGGCAGTGATGCGCCAGAGTGTGCAGCATGTGTCCATGAGACGACCAGAGGCGTTCCCCGTGCGAAAGACTGGTGTCGCAGAACAGTCCGTCGTCCATCTGGCGTTTGAATATCTGCGGAAAGCTCGTTCTCGCCAGATCGCGCCAGCCATGGACGTCATAGGCCATTCGCATGTCGATGAAATCGATCATGAAGAAGTTGGGATAAGGCAGGCCGCTCGTCTGGAATCTCATCCCGTCCCGCTCCCGCGTCGCCAGCAGCAGGTGAACGAGACTGGCGCGCTGGGCGTCTTGCACGCGCCTTTCCGGGATCGAGAAAGTCGCCCCGCCTTCCCAAAGCCCTCTCCAGAACGCGACGGTCTTGCGGCGATGCGCGTCGTAGTCCGCGCCGCGCACCTTCGCAACCCGGTCCCGGTCATTCACGTCCACCGGAACGCGCGGCATCTTGAATGTCATCGTGACCGTCTCGCCCGGCCCCAGCCGTCGCTCGTAGCGCGCCAGACAGACCTCGGCCCTGTCGGTCACGCCGTGTTCTTTGCCGATGAAGGGTTGGCGGTAAGGCGCGCCCGGCACAGCCTCTCGCGCGGCTTCCGGAGAGAACGTGTATATCAGTTTCCCGTCCCGTATGACGCCGTCGGCTGTCATCTCGTATGTCCATAGCGGCGAAAACTCCGATCCGCCGAACCGATAGTCCTTTCCCGTGTGGCGCAGCGCGGCCGCGAGCGCCCCTGTCGTCGCCTCACCGCCGATATTGCGCATTGCCACTCTGACGAAGTTCAGGGCGTTGCTTGAGTCCCCGTCCTCCAGCGACGCGGCGAACATCTCCAGGTCGTAGGCCACGGCGCCGTCTTTCCAGTCGTACTGGACAACCGGAATCCAGCCCTCGAGGAACGTTTTCTGCCTGGCCAGAAGGGGGCGGAGAGGCGTCCCGTAGAAGAAGCACAGCTCGGCGCTTCGGGTGAATAAGGCGCCGTCGAAAGCGACCTGCGTTACGTCGGGCTGAAACGGCGCGCCGATGACCGTCGTAGACTTGGCCAGATAGCACCATTCGCGATTGCCGTCCTCGATCGAGAGGTCCATCATCTTCTCCTGTGCCATGCCTTTCATGCCCGTAACGCCTGCCATGACTATCGTCGCCAGCACGAAGCGCGCCGACAACGCCCAAATGGGACCTCGCCCGGAAGGCGCGGCAATTGCCGGTCTATGTGAATTCCCGTGATAGTCGCCCATAGTCACCCGCCGAATGTTGCGGTGCGGCGAGTCCGAACCGATTGTGACTCTCTATCGCTCTGGAAGAACCGACACCGGGACCCGCGCGAGATAGAGGGCCGTCGGCTTCTCAGGGCAGGAGTCTCGACACGTGATGAACCAGCGCGTCGATCCCGGCGCGCGTATTGTAAGCGTGGAAGGAAACGCGAAGAAAACCGTCGCGCTCGGGGACCGTCATTCCCGCCTCGCTTTTGAGTTGCTCGGAAAGGGCGGAGCTGTCGACGCCGGGACAGCGGAAGGCCATCATGCCGGATCGCCGTTCGGGGGGTCCTTGCCCGCCTCGGAGTTCGCAGCCCAGATCGCGAAATCGTTGCGCCGCATAGTCCTGGAGAGCGAAAACGTGTTCGCGGATCTCCGGCAAGCCGAGCCGGCGCAGGAACCGCACGCCCGCGTCGAACCAGACAAGGGCCGAGAGATTGGCGGTGGAGTACTCGAAACGACGCATATCGGGCTGAAAGGCCAGTTTGTAGTCCAGATAGTTCTCGGCGTCGATCACGGAGCTGCTGCCCACGAACGTCGGCCGCACCTCCTTCAAGAGCCCGCGACGAAGATACAAGTAGCCTTGCCCGGGGGGGCCGAAGAGCCATTTCCACGCCGAGCCCGCCATCGCCGAGACGTGGCACGCGCGGACGTCGCACTCCCAGAAACCGAGGGACTGAGCGGCGTCAACGAAGAAGAACGCACCCGTCTCGCGACAGGCGCGGCCGATTCTCTGCAGGTCGAAGCGCCATCCCGAGCACCACTCGACGGCGCTCAGAGCGAAAAGGCGCGGCTTCTCCCGCCACAGCGCGCCGACGATCTCGTCTTCGTCCAGACGTCCCTCGCGCTCTTCGAGGATCACGAGCCGGACGCCCCGCGTCCGTTCGAGGTGCATCCAGGGGTACATCGTCGAGGGGTACTCGCGGCTCAGCGTCATGATGGCGTCGCCCTTGCGCCAATCCAGGCCGTTGGCCACGATGCCCGTCCCTTCGGCGGTGTGGTGGGTGAGGGCGATCTCCTCGGGGGTGGCCCCCATGAGTCCCGCGAGCCGGCGCCTGAGACGTTCCACGCAGGGCAGGAATGTCTTGTAGGCCTGCCCCACGTCCAGGGCATAGGCTTCCAGGAAGGCCTGGACTTCCTGCTTGACGGGAACGGGACACAGCACGGCGCCGGCTGAGTTGAGATGGGTCTCACGGTTCGGAGAGGGAAAC
>DATKZW010000030.1:0-5290 GCA_035527775.1 Sumerlaeia bacterium
CCACGGCGACGGCGACGACCGTCTTATTCTCGAGGACCTGATCGAGGCCGGCGTGCGGGCGTTGCACCCGCTCGAGGCGAAGGCGGGCATGGATTTGCGCGACCTAAAACCGAAGGTCCGCGACCGCCTCGTGCTCTTCGGCGGGATCGACGTCCGCGCGCTCGGCGGCGCGAAGGAAGACATCGAGAAAGAGATCCGCTCGAAGGTTCCCACGGCCATGGAAGGCGGCGGCTACATCTACTGCGTGGACCATTCCGTGGCGCCGACGGTAAGTCTCGAGAACTACGAATACACTCTGTCGCTCGTGCGCGAGATTGGCGTCTACTAGCGGCGATCGCCGTGCCGCGTTTCCTTTTCCCTTAGCCGTAAGTCCTAAGTTCTCAATAGTACTCCTCCAGCCGCGCCGCGAACTCCTGCGAGTCCGCAAACAGCTCGATCAAGTCATCCGTCGTCCGGCGACCCGAATCGATCTCGCCCCTCCAGTAGGCAATCTCCGTGTCGTTCGGGAAGCGGCCGAGGAAGGCGCGGTAGAACCGCACAACATAGTCTGCGGCGGCGGGCTGTTTGCCGAGAAACTCTGCCGAAACAATCACTTCCCGCGCCATCTGCTTGGCTTGCGCGCGGACCCCCTCGATCCCCCCCGATGCGAAGGCCGAGTCGAACAGACCGGACGCGTATTCAAGGCCGTCTATGTCCACCAACCGGTCCAAAAGACCGATGTACATGAAGGTCGCGAAGTTGCGCGTCGGGTCGCCCCCGAAACCAGGAAACATCCCGACGATGCGGTTTGCGAACTCCTCGGACTCCGAGAAGATCGTCATCACTTGCGAGCGGTTCCAAACGCCGCTCGTCCAGTTGTCGAGCTCGGTCTGATTCGGGGCGCGGCTCAGGAACACCTGGTAGCAGTCGGTGATGAATTCGGAGTCGGTGCGGTTGCGGTTTGCGTATTCCTCGGACAGGAAGAAGAGGCGCGCCATCTCGCGCGGGATGAAGCGCACGTCGATGTCGGAACTCACGATGTGGTCGAAGCACGTCTGCCAAGCGTCGACGGCGCCGTCCTCGGGATCGCGGGCGAGGACGATTTGGTAGAATGACCGGATTAGACCTCGTATCGGCTCCTCTGGCCCCGACGTCGGAGTGGGCGTGGACTCGGGAGTGGAAGTTGCTTCGGGCGTAGCCGTGGGTGTTGGTGAAGGCGGTGAGATGTCGAAGCTGGAAAAGAGATGGACGCCGCCCGTTCCCTGATCTGCGCGATAGACGCAGTAGCGGCTGTCGGCACTGATCTGGAAATCTTCCTCTACGTCAGCGCCGTCAGCCAGTTCCCCGTTCAGTTTCAGCGGCGGCCCACCCCGGATCGACACGCTGTAAAGCTCCATCGCGTTACTCTCGTCCCGCCAGTCCATGAAGACGACCGTCGCGCTGTTCCGGCTGATCCGGAAAGTGTCATGGAGAAACTTCCTGAAGTCGGGCGGGCTCAGTTTCACCACCTCGCCGCCGGCGATTGGCACGCTGTAGAGTTCCTCTTGGCCAGTCCGGCCGGCCCAATAGACAACCCGCGCGCTGTCGGGGCTCACTTCGTGGCCGGAACGGACCTCTGCTTTAGGAATCAGGGCGCCGTTCAGTTTCGTCGCGACGCCCCCTGTGATCGGCACGCTGTACAGTTCGTGGGTGTCGTTCTGTTCCTGGTCCGCCAGGTACACGACCGTCGCGCTGTCGGCGGCAATTCGCCAGCCCCCGACGCCTCCCCCGGAAACCAGGGGGCCGTTGAGTTTCGTCGATGTCCCACCGGCGATCGGTACGCTATAGAGTTCCGAGACCCCGGGCGTGTCTTGGCAGGCCAGGTACACGACCCACGCGCTGTCCGCGCTGATGTCGAGGAAACCGGGGACCGGGCTGCCTGCCCCGATTCCTCCCGGGACAATCGGACCGTTGAGCTTTGTCGGCGTCCCACCGGCGATGGGCACACTGTAGACTTCGGTCACGCCGTCCGTTTCCTGGTCGGCCCGATAGACGACAGTGGCGCCGTCGGGGCTGATCCGGAAGTCGCTCTGAACCTCGCCGCCGGCGACGAGATCGCCGTTGAGCTTCGCCGGCGTCCCGCCATCGATCGGCACACTGTAAAGCTCATAGACGTGGGGCGCGTCCAGATCGTCCCAATACACGATTCTGCGACTATCGCGACCGATCTCGACGGCGAATCGCGTATGGGCGAACATAGGCAACGCAGCGTTCAGCTTCGTGGGCGCGCCGCCGCCGATGGGCACGCTGTAAAGGTCGAATGTATCCTTCGTGTCTTGATCGGCCCGGTAGACAACCGTGGCGCAGTCGCCGTCGATCCGGAAGTAGACGACATTTCCGCCCGTGGTCAGTGCGCCGTTCAGCTTTGTGGAGGCGCCTCCGCCGATCGGCACACTGTAGAGCTCGATACGATCGTTCGTGTCCAGATCGGCCCCATAGACGACCGTGGCGGAATCGAGGCCGATCTTGAACGACACGACATCGCCGCCGGAAGGCAGGGGGGGATTCAGCTTTGTCAACGTGCCGCCGCCGATGGGCGCGCTGTAGAGTTCGGAAACATCTTCCTTTTCCCGGTCCGCCACGAACACGACATGCGCGGCGTCCTTGCTGGTCAGGAAGGACACGACGTCCCCGCCCGTAGCAAGGGGCGCGTTGAGTTTCGTCGGGGCGCCACCGCTAGCGGGGACGCTGTAGAGGTCCGAGACGTTGTCCTTGTCCTGGTCGGCGTGGTACACAACCTGCGCAGCGTTGGGGCCAATCTTGAGAGACAGGACGTTGCCGCCAGAGCTCAGGGCGTCGTTCAGTTTCGTCACGGCGCCCCCGCCGATCGGCGCCCTGTAGGCCTCGTAAACCTCGTCCGTTTCCTGGTCGGCGCGGTACGCGACCCACGCGCCGTCCGGGGCGATCTCGAATGACACGACCCCGCCGCCCGTCGTCAGGGCGTCGTTCAGTTTCGTTACCGCCCCACCGGCCATCGGGACGCTGTAGAGCTCCGAGACTTCGTTCGTATCCTGGTCGGCCCGGTACACAACTTGCGCCGCGTCGGGGCCGATCTCGAACGACAAGACATCGCCGCCGGAAGTCAGGGCGTCGTTCAGTTTCATCGCGGGCCCGCCGTCGATCGGAACGCTATAGATCTCCGAGACTTCGTCCGTGTCCTGGTCGGCCCAGTACGCCAGGCGCGCCGTGCCCGTGCTCGGGGGAGCGTCGCCGATTTCGAATGAGAGAACGTCCCCACCGGAAGTCAGGACGCCGTTGAGTTTCCGCGCCGTCCCACCCTCGATCGGGACGCTGTAGAGTTCGATCACCTCGTCGTTGTCCTGGTCGGCCCGGTACACGACGCGCGCCGGATCGGTGCTCAGTTGGTCGCTCCAGATCTCGAATGACAGCACATCGCCTCCCGAAGTCAGGGCGTCGTTGAGCTTCGTCGCCGTCCCCCCCTCGATCGGGACGCTCCAGAGTTCGAAAGCCTCGTCCAGATCCTGGTCGGCCTGATACACGACCCTCGCGCTGCTCGGGTCGATCCGGAAGGACACAACTTTGCGCCCGGAAGCCAACGGCCCATTCAGCTTCGTCGCCGTCCCACCCGCGATGGGAACGCTGTAGAGATCGAAAACGCGGTAGTCGTCCCGATTGGCGAGGTAGACGACCTTCGAGCCGTCCGGACTGATCTCCAACGGCGCGACCTCCGGGGACCAAACCAACACGTCACTGAGCGCCACGGGGGTCCCACCCCCGATGGGAACACTCTGGAGCTGGATATCACTCAGGCGTGCAGTGACCCAGTACACGACCCGCGCACTGTCGGGGCTGACCTGGAAGGTATAGACGCCCGTCCAGGTGGATCTGATCGGGCCGTTCAGCTTCACCGCCGCGCCTCCGCCGATCGGCGCGCTGTAGAGTTCCCAGATGTATGAGTCCTTGTAGAGTTCCCAGATGTATGAGTCCTGCCTGGCCATGTAGACGACACGCGAGGCGTCGGGGCTGACCAGAAACCAGTGGACATCGCCGTCTCTGTAGAGCGCGCCGTTCAGCTTCGTGACCGTTCCGCCGCTGATCGGCACACTGTAGAGTTCGGAAACCTCCTCGTCGTCGCCATCCGCCAGAAAGACGACCCTGGCGGCATCCGGACTGATCTCGTAGAATCGGACGTCGCCCACCACGGCGGAGAACTCGCCGCTCAGGCACACGTTGGCGATTTCCGCGGAAGCTCCCGACCCGCAAAACACTCCCAAGCCGACGGCCAGCATGACCCTCGTGATAGCCCGCTTGCGCCCTACGGTCCGTCTTCGGACCGCCCAAGCCGTATTCCAGAGGCGATCCAACCCCCAAAGGCAAAGAGCAGGTCTCATGGTGGAGTCCTCCGTCTTCCGTCCATCCGTCGGGCGAAGATGTCATGGCGCGGGGCGCTGGACATGAGATAAGCGATCAAGTGGCCGGATTGACTACGTCATCTTCTCGGGAAACCCAGATTGACCCGACGGTCAAAACGGCCGCTTTCTTGCCATCCGCAGCCGAAACTATGAAGGGCGGGCTCTGCGCGTCATGGTAGAATGCGCTCAAGTCGTGTCCCTCTACGCCGTACTCTGAGGTTCCGTACTTGCAGTTTGGGTTTCGGATGCTGGTCAGACTTGTTGAGCTTCCGTAGTCCCCGTGCGGATTGACGATCGACTCGGGATGATTCCGGCCGGGAGTGATCAGTCCCAAGTATTGAACCGCCGATTCCTCAGCGTAGATCTTCATCCCGACGAAGTTCGAGCAGTCTGTTCTCTCGACAGCCTGGGCTTCGGGGGGCCCGCAAATAATGAGCGCCGCCGCGACAACAGCCCACACGCGATTCATCGCGGCGCCCCTCCTTCACCGGCGCCTACGACCCGAAGTACTCCTCCAGCCGCGCCGCGAACTCCTGCGAGTCCGCAAACAGCTCGATCAAGTCATCCGTCGTCCGGCGACCCGAATCGAGCTCGCCCCTCCAGTAGGCAATCTCCGTGTCGTTCGGGAAGCGGCCGAGGAAGGCGCGGTAGAAGCGCGCAACATAGTCTGCGGCGGCGGGCTGTTTGCCGAGAAACTCCGCCGAGACAATCACTTCGCGCGCCATCTGCTTGGCCTGCGCGCGGACCGCCTCGATCCCCCCCGATGCGAAGGCCGAGTCGAAGAGACCGGACGCGTATTCAAGGCCGCCTACGTCCACCAACCGGTCCAAAAGACCGATGTACATGAAGGTCGCGAAGTTGCGCGTCGGGTCGCCCCCGAAACCAGGAAACATCCCGAC
>DATKZW010000031.1:0-6933 GCA_035527775.1 Sumerlaeia bacterium
TCGCACCGTGTCCTCCGTTTCGCGCGGACCTCCGAACATGATGAAATGGGCGCTGGGGATTCCGGATTCGGCGAAGAGGCGATTGCTCTCCTCGACTTCGCTCCACGTGAAGTCCTTCCCCATCGCGTCGAGAACCGCGTCGGTCGAGCAGTCGGTCCCCCATTCCACGCTGGCAAGACCCGCGAGTTTGAGGAGGGCGACCTCCTCGCGCCGGAAACGCTGAGGCCGAAAGAACGCCATCCAGGGAATCGCGATCTCGCGACGGACCAACTCCTCCGCTACTTCGAGATACCGCCCCTCGGCGTCGTTGAAGACGGAGTCGCTGAAGGCGATGTAATCGGCGCCATGCCGGTCGCGGAGCATCTCGACCTCATCCACCACGTCGGCCGGCGACCGAAAGCGATAGGCGCAGCCTTCGAGACAGGGATACGTGCAGTAGGCGCAACGGTGCGGACAGCCGCGCTTCGTTTGTACGTTGAGCATGCCGCCTTCGCGGATGTAGTGGGAAGCAAGCGCCTCCTCCCGCTCCGGAACGCCGAAGTCCTCGCCATTGAGCAGATCGGGCGCGGTCCAGATCCGCCTCTCCGGGCTCCGCCCGTCCGCGAGCGCGTCCACGAGATCGCAGAACGCCCGCTCACCTTCGCCAACGACTCCGAAATCGGCCCGCAGCGCTTCCAGGAGCTCGGAGGGAAACAAAGAATAGCCCGCTCCTCCCAGAACGATGGGGCACGAGACTTCTTCGCGCAGGTCCCGGACGATCTCCGTGTACCGGTCCGCGTAGAATTCCAGTCGGATCGAGTCCACATTGTCGATATTGCGCAGGGACAACCCAATGACGTCCGGGTTATCGGCCGCGGCGGCTTTGGCGAGTTCGCCGCTGGATTCGCCCCGAACGAGAAGGTCCCACACCGCGACCTGATGCCCGCGCCTTCGCGCCGCCGCGGCCACGGCGGAAACGCCGAGCGGGTAAACGGGGTACGGCTCTTCGGTGACGTTGCAGGAGATGAGCAGAATCTCGGCCATCACGCGTGACATTTCCTCGGCGGGCGGTTATATGTGCCGTCGCGCATTTCGCGTTTGACGACTTTCGTGAAGAGTTGGCCCATGCGCAGTTCTTGAGACGCCTCTGCATAGAACGCGTCCCACGCATAGTAGTACATGTCCTGTAGCTCGGTCGGCGTCATGTTCTTCGGCTGGAACACCACGCGGTCGCACGTGTACTGAGCCGGATCGTTCGTCAGAATGCGTCCTTCCCGCTCGAGCTGCTCGCGAACCGGCGTGTGGGCGAAGGGCGTCATGATGGTGAACTCAGCGAGATCCAGACAGATCTCGAGGAGAAAATCGACCAGACGCTTGATCTCGTCCGCGTCGTGGTCGTCCGTCCCGAGAATGACTGTGCCCTCCACGGCGATCCCGTGGTCGTGGTAGCGGCGGACCCGATCGCGGACGACGTCGGATGTGTCGAAGATCGCCTGGTAGACGTACCAGCAGCCCGCCTCGTAAGCGAGATCGAGGAGGCGATCGTCTTGCTCGATGGGATGGCTCACCCATTTCCTCTTGAGCGGCACGAGGGCGCGGAACAGATCTGCTTCCCACGTGCTGTCCTGGGCGAGGGAATTGTCCACGAGAAACAGGCGGTTGTTGTCGATCGCCTCGATCTCCTCGACGACTCTCTCCATCGGCCGCGGCCGGAACTTGCGCCCGCCGAGAAAGGGCGTGCAGCAGGGAAAGCAGTTGAAGCGACACCCCCGCGAAGCGTGGGCGAGGTCGAGCATCTGAACGCCGCGATAGACGTAGCGCTCGCGATGCAGTATGTTGCGGCGCGCCGTTCCGACGGTCTCGATCGGTGGCGCGTCATGCAGAAAATCATAGACCGGCTTCAGCGCGCCGTTGCGGAAGTCCTCCGCCACTTGCGCCAAGCGCCCCCCCTCCACTTCGCCCAGAAAGACGCTGTCCGCGTGTCGGCCCATCTCTGCGCCGTGCAACATGGCGGCGATCCCTCCCGCCAAGACCGGGACGCCGCGGCGGCGGCATTGATCCGCAATCTCAAACGCGCGGGGCAGTTGCGCCGTGAGCATCACCGACAGGGCAACGAGGTCGGCGGAATCCTCAAGATCGAGGGGATCGACGTTCTCGTCGACGAACTCCAAGTCAATGTCGCCGGGGACCTCCGCGGCGAAGACGACGGGGCCGTGCGGCGGCAGATCGAAAGGCGTCTGCCGCTCCAGCTTGCGCCACTTGGGGTATATGAGTTTCCAGCGCATACGCGTGTCGTTTCTCGCAACATCGAGCCGAGAAAAGGGGCGCCGTTACCGAATCTTGGACCGGAAGAGATCCAGGATGGACGAGGCTTCGCGGCCGTCTTCCAGGACAATCCGCCCCTTCCCGAAAACGAGGCGTTCCGACGTCCGAGCGTCGGGACGGCTCCGGGGCTCGAGGACGACGAAGAGGGCGCCGCAGACGGGCCTCTCGTTCTCGTTCGGCTCTCCACGCCGCTCCGCGGGGAGGCTCTCGATCCATCCCGCGAGCATGGCGTTTGCCTTCCCCGCCTGGAGGATGCCGAGCGCGGCGCGCAGTGCGGCCATTCCGATGCCGCCGCTCTCGCCAAGGCTGAACGTCGGCCCCGTCAGTTTGAAATGCGCGGCGCATTCGCCGTGCACGATGCCCGGCAAAGTATATGAAAAGAGATTCGGACTCGTGAAGAGACCGTCCTCCTCCAGAGTCGTGGCGTAATACTCGAAGTCCGTTTCCAGGCATTCCCATCTGCTCGAGCTGACGATGCCGATGTTGCGCTTCACCGAAGATTCGTCCAATCCCGCGTCCCGGAGGGCGAGAGCGACGGCGGCGCAACCCATTTTCGTGTAGGCGTCAAAACGACCGTAACGCGATAGGGGCGGTCTAAAGATCTCGCGCCCTTTCGGCAAAACGGGCTCGCCGGGCGCGAGCTCGACGCGGCGATCTTCGCTCAGCCGCCCATAGCCTCTTGCCGTGATCCATCCTCCGCCTGTGATGAAGAATTCCATTTTCCAGGGACAGCCTCTTCCATACTCACCGGCAGCGCTCGATGACGAGCGCGGCGTTCACCCCGCCGAAGCCGGAGTTCGTCGTCAGGATGTTGTTGCCGGCAAATGCCTGCGCTTTCGGGGCAACCCGCCCCGCGGTCCGCTCCTCTCCCCGCCGAAAGCCGCAAGTCGCGGGAACGATCCCTTCCTGAAGGGCGCGGACGCAAACGGCCGCTTCAGCGGCTCCCGCGGCGCCGAGAGTGTGCCCTACGGCGCCCTTTACGCTGAAAACGGGAAAGCGCCTGTCACCGAAAACCGACTCGAGGGCAGTCAGCTCCATGGCGTCGCTATAGGGAGTGCCCGTGCCATGAGCGCAGAACGCCTCGATGGCGTCCGGTTCGCGCCCTGCTTGTTCCAGGGCGGAACGGATCGCCTGAATCAAGCCGCACCCGTCGCGCGCCGGTCCGGTGATGTGATTCGCGTCGTTGGCGATGCCCCAACCCGTAAGCCGCGCCAGCGCCTCGCGGCCTTCCCTTTCGAGGAAGGCCCTGCCGGCCATCAGAATCGCCGCGGCGCCGTCGCCGAGCGACAGGCCGTCGCGCTCGGCATCGAAAGGTCTTGTTGTTGTGGGCGACAAGGCCTTCAGAGCGGAGAAGCCCATGAACGTGAAACGGCTCACGATGTCCGCCGCGCAGACAAGAACGCTGTTGCGTTCTCCCGACTCGATCATGCGGGCGCCGACGGCCAGACCCACCGTTGAGGCCGCGCACGCCGCGTTCAACTCCATGCCGGACTCGGCGGGCAGACCCAGGCTGCGGCAAACCATCCGCCGAAAATGAACCGGGCGCCGCGGCATCTCGCCCCGCTCCGTTTCCTTCTTCCTTCCGACATTTCCTTCGACGAATTCGGCGCTGCCCTTGACGCCCGTCCAGATCACAAATGCCTCGGACGGCACGGGCTCCAACTGCTCGAGAGCGCGGCGCGTCAGCGCGCTCACCCGGTTCTCTCCCGACTGAGGAGGCTCGTCGAGGTCCCCCATGCAGGCGGCGTTGTGATAGTCCAATCGCTCGGTGGAAAACCGGCGCACGGGGCGGATCGCCGTTTCGCCCCCGCACAGACGCCGCCAAGAGGCCTCAAGAGAGTCGCCCAATGCCGTGACGACGGCCGTATCGGCTATGTAAACCTCCCTTGGCGACTGCGTCATGGCAACCGACCGTCCTTCCCGCGAAGCCGCCCCGCGGCCGTTTACCTTCCGGCGGCGATGAGATGGCACTTTGCCGCGACCGACTCGTTCCGCGACAATCGCACCGCGATCTCGACTTCCTTCTTCGATTGCGCCTCGCGCGGCGCGATGTCGACGCGGGCTTCCACGATCTCCGCGGGCCGAATCATCTGCGAGAACTTCGCGTGGGAGATCTTCGTGACCGCCAACGGACGCTTGAGGATGAGCTCGCCAAGGGTGCGGCCAATCTCCAACATCACCACCGCGGGAAGAATGGGAGACCCGGGGAAGTGCCCCGAGAATCCGAGGAAGTCCTCCGCGAATCGGAACGAGCCCGCTCCTCCGGAAGACTCGTTCGCTTCCAGAAGACAAAGGCTGTCCAGGATGCCGCGGCGCATCAAACTCGCTTTGCTTCTTGCATCCCTCCAGGCATCCGGCCAGGCGTCCCGCCGCACGTTGCCAAGACTCTTGGACCTTGCGGGAACCTCGCGATGGGCTTGGCTCAACGGCTCGAAGCCTCCGTCCTGCTCCCAGACCTTCAGCGTGCCTCCCGCGACCTGCTCGTCCCCCACCCTCGCCTCGCCCTGAAGCACCAGGACCCCTTCCAGATGCAAGCTCCGACGGACCTCGAGTCGGAGCGCGTCCCCCGCGCGGACCTCGCCGTCCAAGCGGAAGTCTTTCACCCCAACCAGATAGCCCGCCCTGATTGGCTCCTTGGCTCGCTTTGCCTCGTACCCCTGAGAGGCCGCGGCGAGTTGGGCGAGGATCTCGACCAGTCCGAGCCCGTCGAGCGCTCCCCGGGCGTCAACGAAAGGACTCCCCGGATCGACGACCAGTCGCGACCGCGCCCCGTCCGGCGTCCAGTCGGTCAATTCCTCAATCAGGCGCATGAGGCCGGACTGAGGAATCAGTTCGGCGGCGGGTGTCGGCAATCGGAGATCGGTCACGCCTTCGCCTCGCGACTCTTCCCGTCCACTCGAATGTGGTCCGGGTTGCGCCAGCACAGCGGGTCCGGCGCGAGAAAATCGCCGGTGAGGTGATACGCCATGCCGCGGCACCCGTAGCAATTCGCCAGGAGACCGCACGTTCTGCAGGAACCTTTGATGTTCTCGCGCACCTTCCTCAGAGTCTGCACCACAACGCTCTCGGCGAGAATGCTCTTCAGGGAGTTGTGCCGTATGTTGCCGATCTTGACGTCGACTCCAGTGCACGGCTGGACGTAGCCGCTCGCGGTAACCGTGCAGGAGTACTCGTGGCGCGAGCAGCTGAGAGCCGCAACGGGCGGGTGCGGGTCCCATTCGTACCCGTATGCCTCGCGGTCAATCTCGGCGAGACGTTCGAATAGATTGCGCAGATCCTCGACCGACACGTTCAACTCCCGGCGATCCTTCGCTCGGCCTTGAAACGTAATCATCTCGACGTAGGGAACGATGCCTCGCTCGCGCGCCCATCGCCAGAGGTCCGGGATCTCAGCGTAGTTCTGAGCGCAGACGATCGTTTCGATCCCGAGGTCATGACCCGCGTCCGGGTACCCGGCGTCCATCAGGTTGCGGACGCCGCGCTGAATCATGTCGAAGGCGCCCGGGAAATCCGCCAGATAGTCCTGGACCTGCGGCTTGAGGCTGTTGCACTTGACAACGGGCTCTACGCCGAGACGGTGAAGGTCCCTGGCCGCGTCCTTCGTGATGAGGGTCCCGTTCGTGAAAAGATCGATTCCAACGCCCCTCTCGTGCAGGTATGCGATGATTTCCATGATATGGGGATGCATCATGGGCTCGCCGCCGCCGATGAGAATGACCCGCCGCGCGCCGAGGCCGATCCCTTGCTCGATGACATCGTAGATCTCCTCGAGCGACAGCTCGTTGCTGAGCCTTTTCCCCGCGCTGTTATAGCAATAGATACAGCGCAGATTGCAGATGTGGCTCGTCTCGAGTTCCATGGTCAGCAAGCGGCCGCCGTCTCGCGCCAGCGCGATCTCCTCGTCGCTGAAATGCCTGCCCCAGCGGTTCTTTCTCAAGTCGGAGCGCATTCGTTGCCCTATCGAAAGTCGAAAAAAGTCGCGCGCTTGCGCTTGCTCGGTTGCGCGGTGCGCTCCTGCAATTCGGCCTCAGAAACGAGAACGACCTCAGGAGCGACGCGAATATGCGCACGGAGCATATCCGCGATGTCGTCCGTCGTTATCTCCGCCTTGCTGACGTTCACCTTTACTATTACGCGATCGGTCCCGCCTTCTCCGCGGCGCGCCTCGACGTAAGCGCCGGTCACTTCGTCCCGGCCTTCGAGCGCGGCCAGGATCGAAGACGGAAAAAGCGTCGTTCCTTTGTACTTCAGCATCTGGTTCTTGCGGCCCAGGATCGGTCCCAGACGCGGCGTGCGTCGTCCGCAGGGGCACGGGTCGTCGATGAGGAAAGAAATGTCCCCTGTCCTGAAACGCACGAGGGGCATTCCTTGAACGCCCAGCGGCGTCACGACTGCTTCGCCCACCCCTCCGGACGGCACGGGGCCGCCGGCGTCGTCGAGGATCTCGAGCGTGGCCAGTTCGGGGCGCAGGTGCCCGCCCCGCCTTTCCGGACATTCGCAGAAGGCCGTGGCGATCTCGGTCGAGGCGTAGGTCGAGTGAACCGGCGCGTTCCACATCTCCTCCAAACGTCTGGCCGCGGGAAGCAGTTCCAGATCGGCGTCGCGCGTCGATTCGCCGATGGCCGCCAT
>DATKZW010000032.1:0-2651 GCA_035527775.1 Sumerlaeia bacterium
GTTGACAATATGGCCAGCCTAGTCGAAGGAAAGGAAACTGCGATGACACGTTTGAGTGGAATGCTGGTCGTCATGGCAACTTTGACGGTGTGCGGATGCTCGAAGAGCGAACCGCTTTTCAACGGCCGGGACTTCACCGGCTGGCGGGTCGAGCCGGGAAGTTGGGCGATCGAGCCCGGTGGAGCCATGCGCGCGGACGAGGATCGCATCATCTGGACTGAAGAACGATTCGGCGACTTCGTTCTGGACTTGGACTTCAGGTTCGAGAAGGGCGCCAATAGCGGCGTCTTCCTGCGGACGGGAAGCATCGAGAACTGGCTCCACACCGCTATCGAGGTCCAGGTCTTTGACTCTTACGGGAAGGGAAAGATGGACAGCCACGACTGCGGCGGCATCTTCGACTGCCTCGCGCCGAGCCGCAACGCCGTCAAGAAGGCGGGCGAGTGGAACCACTACACGATCACGTGCAAGGCGAACAAGATCGAAGTGATCCTCAACGGCGTCCAAGCGCTCGACATGGACCTCGATCTCTGGACCAAGCCGCATGAGAATCCCGACGGCTCGCCCAACAAGTTCAACGCCGCTTACAAGGACATGCCCCGGGAAGGCCACATCGGCCTTCAAGGCAAACACGGCGGGCGCCTGATCTGGTACCGCGATATCCGGATCCGGCCTCTGTAGGCCCACCAGAGGGCGACCCCGAAAGAAGCGCCCGGGACGAGGGAGCGCCGCCCCGCCAGCGGAAGCGGCGTCCTTTGTCGCGTTTGCTTCGGAAGGCAACAGACTCCAGCGCCCTCGGGCGTGAGACAACAACTCGAGGAAAGGGAAATCGGATGATGACACGCGAACGGACGATCTCAGGAAGCTGGGGAATGCAGGGGCTTGCACTGATCTCGGGCGCCTTGCTTTGCTTGTCATGCGCCAGAACCGCCAGATTCGATGCCGCGGACGTCCAACGCCTGATGGAAGCGAAACCGAATACGACGGTGTTGCGCGAATGCCTGGAGATAGGCCGCGTCGGCACGGGAGGCCGCGGCGCGCTGCACCAGGACGCCATCGAGGCGCGGATTGTGGCGGGAACGTGGACCGCACCCAAGGCCGGCGACGCGGTGACGCTCCCGAACGGCACAGTGCGGCGCTGGCGCAAGGTCCGAGCGGGAGAAGACGGACAGTTTCGAAGCGGGGACGGACTGGGCGCGGACAATATCGTGGACTGGCCGGGCTTCTGCGCCCAACTGAATCGCGAGCGGGAAGGGAAGACGCCGAGCCCCGGAAAAAGGATATGGGAGTTGCTGCCGGCAGAAGCGCGCAGCGCCGTGGAGAAAGGCGCGTCGGGCGCCGTGCTGAACGACGACGAGAAGGCCGAAGTCGTGAAGGGACTGGACGAGGTCCTGAAGCGGGAGGACTTCTATCGCGAGAAGGATTTCGAGAATCTGGACCTGCCCGAGAGAATGCGAGGCGCTCTCAGACGAGCGGCTGAAGAAGGCGTCTCCCCGCGCATGGTGCGCTGGGTGAACCCGATGCTCTTCGGGGCGGCTTACGGGGAGTACGTGTCGACGGGCCGCGCGGACTACGCCCACATGACGGTCGAGTCGGACTCCGAGAAGACGATGATCTTGCACGCCCAGGGGAACAGCCTGGTCTACGCGAACGGGACGATTCGCGCGGGAGACCCTTACAGTCACGGCGGGCTTTGGATCCCGATATCTCTCCGCCCGGGGAAAAACGGTCTTCTGTTCCGCACGGGACGCGGACAGCTGCGGGTGGAACTGATTGAGCCGAAGTCGCCCGCCGTGCTGCAAGCAGGCGAACGAACGACGCCCGATCTGATCGTCGGCGAAAGCGGAGAGGTCTGGGCCTCGATTCTGGTGGTCAACGCCTCGACCGAGCCGCTCAGAAACGCCTGGATCCGGTGCGAAGCAGGGCCGGAAACAAATGAGAAGCTCGCGGGAGCGATCGAGCCCACGGAAACCGCCTTGCCCGTGATTCCGCCCCTTGGGATCCGAAAGGTGGCGTACCGGGTGACCGTCGGCGGTCTGACGGAAACGGGCGATGTGAAAACGTCCGTCGTTCTCTACCGGCGCCCGGCGGGACGCGCGGAAATCCTCGACGCCGCAACGGTCCCGCTTCGAGCGCGCGCGGGCGACACGTCCCATTCGCGCACGTTCATCAGCGAGATCGACGGCAGCGTACAGTACTACTCCGTGCAGCCCGCGCGGCCACTCGGCAAACCGGAGCGGCCGCCGGCGCTTTTTCTGTCGCTCCATGGCGCGGGGGTTCAGGCTCTGGGCCAGGCGAATTCCTACGGCCAGAAAACTTGGGGGCACCTGGTCGCGCCGACCAACCGCCGGCCCTACGGATTCGATTGGGAGGACTGGGGGCGACTCGACGCCATCGAGGTCCTCGACCTGAACCAGAAACGCCTGGGAACCGATCCGCAGCGCACCTACTTGACGGGGCACTCCATGGGAGGCCACGGCGCGTGGCACGTGGGGATGACGTTCCCCGACCGTTTCGCCGCGATCGGTCCCAGCGCGGGATGGTTGAGCTTCCGCAGCTACCGAGGCGGGGGCGACAACGCCCCTCCCCCCAAACCGATGGAAGCGATGCTGCGCCGCCCCACGCTGGCCAGCGACACGTTGAGCAGCCTT
>DATKZW010000033.1:0-15673 GCA_035527775.1 Sumerlaeia bacterium
CGACGGGCCCGGCGACGCCCCGCAAAGGGCCGGCGGAGGAGTCTGAGCGACGTTTGAGGGGGAGATGGCGGCATCGGGGGTCTCCTTGGCTTGGGCCTCTTGCCGTGGCACTGCTCCGTGTTGGCAGTCTGTCAGAAATGCCGCAACGGCGTTTTGCCGATCGGGTAGACGTTGAAACCGATCTTATAGAGCGCTCTATGGTCCAGAAGGTTCCGTCCGTCGAAGAGGAACGCGGGCTTCTCCATCGCGTCGAGAATGCGCTGGAAGTTCAGTTCGCGGTAGCAGGCCCAATCGGTCAGAAGCGCGATGGCGTGGGCGCCCTCAGCCGCTTCATAGGGGTCCTCGAAGAGACTCACGCCGTCGAGGCCGCCCAGCTCCGCCTCGACCTGACGGAGAGCTTTCGGGTCGGCAATGTGGACCAAGGCGTTCTCGGCCAGCAAGCGGCGGCAGACGGTGATCGCCGGAGACTCGCGCGTGTCGCCCGTATTGGCCTTGAAGGCGAACCCGAGAACGGCGATCTTCTTCCCCGCCACGGTGTTGAACATTTCGGCGATCATATTGGCGACGAAGCGGTCGTGCTGGTACACGTTGATGCGCACCACCTGTTGCCAGTAGTCGGCGACCTCGTTCAAGCCTTGTTGGCGGCAGATGTAGACGAGGTTCAGAATGTCCTTCTTGAAACAGGATCCCCCAAAGCCGACCCCGGCATTGAGAAAGCGCGGTCCGATCCGCGAGTCGAGTCCGATCGCGCGGGCCACCTCCGTCACGTCCGCCTTGGTTTTTTCGCACAAGGCCGAGATCGAGTTAATGGAGGAAATGCGCTGGGCCAGAAAGGCGTTGGCAACCAGTTTGGAGAGCTCGGCGCTCCAGACGTTGGTCCGCAGGATGCGCGATCTATCCACCCAGTTCTCGTAGATGGCCGAAAGGCGATCGCAGGCCGCGTGTCCTCGCTCGGTGTCCATGCGCCCCAGCAGCACGCGGTCCGGTTCCAGAAGGTCCCGGATGGCCGTGCCTTCGGCCAGGAACTCGGGGTTGGAAAGCACGTCGAATTGCGCGTCGTCGCCGCCCGAGCTCAGGATCCGGTCCATTGCCTCGGCGGTGAGGACGGGGAGAGTGCTTTTCTCGACGACGATTTTGTCGTTGCGAGAGTGGCGCAGAATCTGGCGCGCCGTCTTCTCCCAGTACTGGAGATCGGCGGCCTGGCCCGCCCCCTGGCCAAAGGTTTTCGTCGGGGTGTTGACGCTCACGAAGATGATGTCCGACTCGTCAATGCCGCGGCCGATGTCGGTCGAAAAAAACAGATTCTTGCCTCGGTTGCGCTTGACGATCTCGTCAAGGCCGGCCTCATAGATCGGCAGGTCGTCGGAGTTCCACTGACGAATGCGCTCCTCGTTGACATCGACGAGTTCCACCCGGCAGTGGGGGCATTTTTCGGCGATGACGGCCATCGTCGGCCCGCCGACGTAGCCGGCGCCGATGCACAGAATTCGCTCTTTGACAGACATGCCCCCGACCTCCCCAAGGGTCTCAATGCGCGCCTTCGGGTCCCCTCTTGATTTCGCTGGGTCCCCTGGCAGACGCCAAGTGTGCGAGTCTAATTGTTTCGAGGTCGGAAATCAAGGGCGTCGCTGCTCGCCTCCTTTCCCGGTTGACACCGGCGGTCCGGGGACATAGGATTCGATGGCTGGATCTGGACGAGGAAAGCTCGCAACGGCGCACGCCGGGGTTCGGATGCGCGCGGGGAAAGCGGAGGATTTCAGCTGCGCCATGAGGATTCTGATCGCGGAAGACGATCCCGTTTCCCGGCGCATCCTGGAAACGGTTCTCACGAAGTGGGGGTACGAGGTGTTGACCGCCTGCGATGGGGAGGAGGCGTGGGCCCGCCTGCAACGCGAGGACGCCCCCCGCGTCGCGATTCTGGACTGGATGATGCCTGGCATGGACGGGCCGGAAGTCTGCCGCCGCCTGCGCGAGATCGAGCCGCTGAGGTCGACCTATGTCCTTCTTCTGACGGCCAGAAGCGAGAAAGAAGACATCGTGGCGGGTTTCGAGGCTGGAGCGGACGACTATGTGTCCAAACCCTTTCACCATGACGAACTCCGCGTGCGCATCCGGGTGGGCGCGCGAATCGTGGAACTCCAGCAAGAGCTGGCCGCTCGGGTCGGAGAGCTGGAAGAGGCGAACCGGCAGCTGCGGGGCCTTTCGTCCCAAGATGGTCTGACTGGCATCCCGAACCGGCGCCATTTCAACGCCGAATTGGAGAAAGAGTGGCGTCGGGCCCTGCGCGGCAAGGCGCCCCTCTCTTTGATCATGGTCGACATCGATTTCTTCAAGCGTTACAACGACGAATACGGCCACCTCGAGGGGGACTCGTGCCTGCAATCCGTGTCGAAGGCGCTGGGGGGCGGTTGCAGACGGGCGGGAGATCTGGTGGCCCGCTATGGGGGCGAGGAGTTCGCCGTCCTTCTCCCGTCGACCGATCTCGCGGGGGCGGCCACGGTGGCGGAGAACATGCGCAAGGCCGTCGAGGCCCTGCGCCTCCCCCACGGCTCCTCCGAGGCCAGTGACATCGTGACTGTCAGCCTGGGCGCCGCCAGCGTGGTTCCCGATGCGACCCTTTCGCCCAAAGACCTGATCGACGCCTCGGACCAGGCCCTTTACTGGGGGAAGAACGAAGGGCGCAACCGAGTGCGCATCTACGGGCCAGAGCTGGATTCAGAGGGCTTGCAGGCCGCAACGCCCGAGTAGACTCCCCCGGGACTTCACTCCGCCAGCATTTCGCGAACCGCTCGAAGCATCTCGATGGGATCGAAGGGCTTGGCGAAGGTCCTCTTCGCTCCCAGTTTGCTCGCCAGTTGGAGATAACTCACGGGGCCGACGCGGCCTCCCCCCGACATCGCGATGATCTTCACGTGCGGATAATCCCGACGCAATTCCGCAATGGTTTCGATGCCTTCTTTCTCGGGCATGATCAGGTCGGTGATGATGAGGTCGGCCGGCTCCTCGCGAAAGAGCCGGATGGCTTGCGCTCCATCGGACGCCTCCACGACCTGGTAGCCTTGCCGCAAAAGGAGTTGCGCAATGAAAGCGCGCACCTGATCATCGTCATCCACGACTAGAATACGAGCCATCGTTCCGGGGCCTTTCCGGCTGCGTCGGCCCCGCCGGGCGCCCCCTCACTCTCCCCGGGGGCGTCTTCGGGCGGTTCGGCCGCTCCGCGCTCTCTTTCTGGCTTTTCACCTCGATCCGCACGTTGTCGTAAGTCCGGCCTGGCGCCACCTGGATCGATTCGAGAGAACCGCGGGTCTCGCCGGCATAGTACCTCAAGTCGAACCGGCCGGGGGGCAGAAACAGAATCCAGCTGCCGTCGTCCCGCGTGATGGCGCTATTCGCGAAGTTGCCCGATCGATCATACGCGTTGACCCCCATTCTTCCCTCAGGGGGACGGTTCGTTTCCGGATCTACGATGCTGCCGTGAACCGGAATGCCTTCCTCGAGTTCGAGAACGACCCGCGCCGTCTTGCCCGCGGCGGCGGCGAAAGAGAAGGTGCGCGTCGTCACGAAGTCCTGCTCTTCGGACGTGACGAGAGGAGAGTGCCGAACCGTGTACTCGGCCGGTTTCAGATCGTCGACCGCAAAAGAACCGTCCTCGGCCGTGAGGCAATTGCGACTTTCCCCGCGTGTCTTAAGCATGAGGTTGGCGCCCGCCAAAGGACGGCCGCTTCCCTTCACCACCGCCCTCCCGATGACCTTGGCCCCGGGCATGAGAGGATAGACCTCCCCGGATTCCCGCGAGGGATCGAGGAGAAAAAGACGCCGCGCGTAGCCCGGCGCGGAGCAGTAGATGGACAGGGCGTCCTTCCGGTTGAAGCGCGAGAGTTCGAACCACCCGTCGACGTTGGTTGTTGTCTCATAGCGAAACCCAAATTCGTCACGGAAGGTCACGGCGGCTCCCCCCTCAATGCCGCCGTTGATCCGCATCCCTCGGACGCGAACTCGAGCGCCGGCGATCGGCTGAAGGGTCTGCATGGACACAATCTTCCCCCGCCAGCGGCTCTCGGCCTTGAGCAGGTCGAGAGTCACCTCGGTGTCCTCGTTCAGGGAGACGCTTCGACAAGCGACGTCGCGGCCTTCCACGTCGCAGACGATCATCCCGGACCCGAAGGATTTCTCGCTGGCGGGCTTGAAGAGGAACTCGGTCATTCCGTCGGGGCCGGTCGTGTTCTCCCGCTTCACAATCTCTCTGCGCCCGTTCTCGTGGACCATGTAGCGGAAGGTTACGGGAACGGAAGGGGCGGGCTTGCCGGCCCCGTCGAGAACGCGGACGCGATAGACGCTTCCCTCCAAAACGGGCTTGAGAGCGATCTTGTGAGCAACGGCGTCGGTCGGAAGCGTGACCACCCGCTGTTTGAAATGGTCGGCCATGACCCGCAGCGTCACGTCCCCGGGCGCCAGCCGCTCGACCGCGAACTGACCGTCTTCGTTCGTGAAGTTCTCCGTGTTGAGGGCGTCGCGGGGCGCCATGTCGCTCGAAACGATCTGAATGAAGGCCTCGGGCACGGGCTCGCCGTGGCCGTCCACCACGACGCCCGTCAGGCTATCGAGAAACTGGCGTGTCACAATCTCGACGCCCCCCCCCGATTCGAGCCGTGAGAGATCAATGTTCGTCGAGCCGCTGTCGAAGTCCCGGTTCGTCTTCTCGTCGTGGAGCCATTCCGCGTGGTAGGCGACTTTGGGGCACACGTTTTTCAGCGCGAACTGCCCGTGGACGTCCACCTCCAGATCGAGTTTCTCCTCCAAAAAGATGGGGCCGCCGTTCACCCACGGGAGGAAATTCTGGATCTTCAGGCCGCCGGCCGGCGCGCCTCGTGTGTTGACGACGCGTCCGGCGAACTTGCCCGTGGACTCCACGGGGATGACGGCCACGCTGGTTCCCGCCTTCAACCTCACAAGCCCGGCTCGCTTGTTGTCCGGCGAGGTTGCGAATAGATCAAAGTCGCACTGCCGCGGCACAACCGGAAGAACGAAGTTTCCGTTGGCGTCCGAAACGGCCTTCGGCGCGGCGTTCATAAGATAGACGGTCGCCGGCGACACGCCTCCGCCATGCTCGTCGACGATCCGTCCTCTCAGTTCGTTGACGGGGAGGAATTTCAGCCGGAGGACCACGTCCGTTGTGTCTCTTGTGAGAACCTGGCGGAAGTCGAGGCGGGTCGTTTTCTTCATCCACTGGTTCTCGGTAATGTAGTTCCCCGCGGCGCAGTCGATGCGAACCTCCGCCTCGGGCTCGACGCAGGCGCTGAATTCCCCTTCGGCGTTGGTCGCAACCTCCTGAAAGTCCGGGAAGGAGTCGATGTAGAGATTCATCTTCGCCACGGGGAGCCCGGTCTCCGCGTCCAGGACTTTTCCGGCCAGGAGCACGCCCCGTTGGAGCTGAAAATCGCGGGTGATTCGGTCCCCCGGCTGCATCTGCAGGAAGGCTCTCGCCGTTCTCCATGGCGAACGCCGCCGGATGTCTTCAACGCGAATCTCGACCCTCCCTTGGGGGGCTTTCTCTGTTTCGGGTCCCCCAAGGACTGGAGGCAACGGGTTCGGCAGGCTTGCGGGGAAAGTCGGCGGCGCCTTCAACTCGCGGAATCCCGCGCCGGGGACGTTGCGGAAGAGATACTCCCCCTCAGGATTGGCGCGCACGACGGCGGAGTATTCCCGCTCTCCCTGGAAGCGGAACCACACGGCGGCGCCGGGCACGGCCTCGCCGCTCTCCGTGGCGACCCGCCCCGAGAGTCTCGCCGAGGGTTGGAGGATGACGCCGCCCCGGGCGGTGACGCCGCCGCGTGGCGGTTCGCCTCGCTTGCCGGAGGCGATCTCTGGGACAAAGCCTTCCCTTTCGACCCAGAAAAGCGCCTCGCCCGGGGGGGATGGCAGGCGCACCTGGCCTTTCTCGTCGCTGAGCCCGGAGCTTAGGCCGATGTCTTGGTAGAGACGCAGGCTCGGGACTGGGGAAACCGGCGCCGTCTTTCTGGCGCCCGGTCCTTCGTCCGACGTCTTGACCCCGAAGAGGAAAACCCGAGCCCCCTCCACCGGCTGATCCTGGGGATCGCGAACGGTGACCTCTGACGTCGCAACGCCGGTCAAAACGATGAGTATGCTCTCGGGCGACCGGCCCGGCTCCCAAACGATCGCATTGATGCCGTGGCGTGGTTGGCGCGCGATGAGCCAATACGTCGGGGCAAACCGGTCATTGCCCCGGGCGTCCAAGTAGCGCGCCAAGGTCTCCTGGCATTCGAAAACCCCCTGCGCGTCGGTTCCCGTCGTGCCAGCTAAACGATCGAGAAGCCCGCCCTCGCCCTGACTGCAATACAAGAACACGTCCGCGCCGGGGACCGGCTTGCCGCCGTCATCCACGACCCGACCCGCAACGAGCAGGCTTTCTGAGGAACGGGACGCGCCGTCAGCCGCGAGGGAAGAAGAGCTTAGGATCGCGGCGTCGGCGACCGCCACGGCGCGAGTCACGACGCACACAAAGAGCAAGACGGCGGGACTGGCCCGCGCGAAGCGTCTTCGGTCGCACTTTTCGCCGGCGACCTGACGAGTTTCCCGTTCCATCATTGTCCCGAAGTCCGCCGCTCGCGCGCCTCACGCGCCTCGTCTCACGCAAGTTCCACAGACACACTCCCCGTTCGCGGCGGCCGGCTGCCGGCGCTCAAGGCCGGCCTGCGCAGGCGCGCCGGACATCGGCCCCGCGGAGCAAGAGGGCGCCTTGACGACGGCGGTGAACCCTTTGCGCGCAAGCCTCCGCCTGATGGCTTGGGGCCAGGCGCAGCCGCAAGCCTTTGTCCGTTTCCCGCTTGGCGGGACGGGCCGGACGCAATGCGTCCAGGCGTCTCCCTATCGGTACCATTGCCAGTGTCGACTCGAGGCGCGAGGCAAGGTTGGCGGCGGCGGCGGACTGCTGCTGTAGTCCAGTATGAAGACATAGGCCTGACCCGATCGGCTCGCGCTCCCGGGGACGGCTTCGCTGAAAGACCCCACAATCAGGTCCCCCAAACCGTCGCCATTGAGGTCCTCGATGCCGGAGACGTCGCAGCCGAAGCGCCCGTCCTCCTGCTCGTTGGGCGAGACCAGCGTGTCGACCGGGACGCCCGACCCGCCGTCGAACAGGTAGACCCTGCCCGCGTAGTCAGGACCGCCGCCGGAGGACTCCAATTGCGCGCCCACGGCGATGTCCCAGAGCCCGTCATTGTTGATATCGGGAATTCCGGCGACGACCTGGCCGAAGAGACCGTAATCCATCTGATTGGGCGACTGAAGGGTGCGCAGCAGGCCGCCCGAACGGCCGCAGAACACGTAGGCGCGCCCGGGGCAAGCCAGGCCGGATCCCGCAACGGCGCAGTCGGCGCCGACGATGATGTCGCCCCGCAGATCCCCGCTCACGTCGCGGATTCCCGACACGGAGATCCCGAAGTATCCGCCGTCCTGGCCCTGGATAGCGCGGAGAACTCGGCGAGTGACGCCATTATAGACGTAGACGCGGTTCTCTCCCGGCGCGCCGACGACGAAATCCTCATACCCGTCGCCATCGATGTCGGGGACATTGGCCACGGCATAGCCGAAAAACCCGTTCTTTTGGGCGTTTGGTGAAACAAGCGGCTCGTAAGCAAAACCATTCCGCGAATTGAAGACATAGACGCGCCCCGCCGTGTTCAGAAACCCCGCCCTTTCCCCGTAGGCCCCGACCAGGACTCGCCGCAGGCTTTGCTGAGGGGATCCCAAACCGGACACGGCAAAGCCGAAGTTGCCGCCGGTCTCCCCGTTCTGGGACGTGAGCGTCAGCGTCAGCGCGCCCGTGTGTCCGTCGAAGATGTAGGCCGCCCCGGCCTCCGGGGGACTCCCCGGCAGACTTTCCGCCGGCGCCCCGACGATGAGGTCTCCCCGCGAGTCGCGAGTCGAGTCGGCAATGCCGGCAAGGGCTCGGCCAAACTGACCGCGCTGCTGGCTGTTGGGAGAGACCAGAGTCCTCTTAAGCGAGCGGTCCTGGGCGCCCAGAATGTGAACCCGCCCCGAATTGGCCGGCTCGGCGCCCCCGTCCTCGTTGTAGGCCCCGACGGCCATGAAACCGCGGCTTGCAGAGGTATCGGGTATGTTGGAGACGGTAAAGCCGAAGCTGCCGTTGCCCTCGGGGGACGGAGAAACGTGGCTCACCACCTCGTCGTCGAAGATGCTGAGGGTGTAGATCCGCGGATAGCCCAGGATCGCGTCCACGGGATTGGTCAGCTCGATGACGACGCTCTCCGTGTATTCCCTCGCCGAGTCGTCCACCACGTCGATCTCAATGGTCCCTGCTGCCGTCGACGGATTGAACCACAGAGTCGTCGGACTCAAAAGGCTGTAATCGATCCCTCCGCCGATGGCCGTGCCGGAAACGGCGAGGTCCACTGCCGCGCCGCTGTTGCTGGCCGGCGGGAAGAGCATGAGCTGCACCTCGATCGTTCCCGAGCCCTCATCCACCGTCCGACCCAGAGCGGTGAAATAAATGGAGGGCGTGTCATCGTCGAGAATCGTCAGCGTGGCGGTTGCGAGGGCGCCCAACGTTATGCTCGTGGGATTGCTCAGCGCGAGGACGACGGTTTCGTTGGGCTCGATATCATGATCGTCGACGATCTGGACCTCCACATTCGCGGAACTCGAGGAGGGGTTGAAGACGAGCGTCCCCGACCCCAGGAGATTGAAGTCCGCTCCGCTGGCGGCTGTGCCGCCGGCGACGCCATAGTCCACCGTGCCGCCGGCTGGGCCCGCCGGTTTCGAGAGGGTGACGGGAAATGCGGCGACTCCAGTCCCCTCGGACCTCTGAAGCAGCGGCGTGGCGAAGCTCGCCACGGGGTACGTGTCGTTGTCGAGGATGGTGAGAGTGTGGGTTGTGAAAAACCCCAGCGTGGCCGTGCTTGGATTGCTCAATTCGAGAATGAGCGTTTCATCCGGCTCGACGGACTCGTCGTCGGTGATGGCAATCGTGATAAAGGCAGTCGTGGCCGAAGAGGAATTCAGGGAAAGCGCGCCCGATCCCAGGATCGTGTAGTCCGCCCCCGAGGCAGCGCCCCCTACGACGGCGTAGTCCACCGTCACAACGCTGGGGATCAAGTGAGGGGACAAACTCACGGCGATCGGCACGGTGGTGACGGACTCGTCGGCCAGGGTGCTTGTCGTCGCGAAACTCACGAGCGGATGATAAGGGTAGTGCTCGTAGGCGCCAACGTCGTAGCCCTCCTCCGGTCCGTCAAACCCGGTCAACGGAAGATCGAAAGGCCGAGGCCGGGTCTCGAGGTCGTCGGGCGGCGCCCAGGCCGACAGCGCCGTGTCCACGCACGGCGACCCGTACAGCAAATGGTAGTCGTAGACCTGGTAGGCGTCTCCGGGCGAGATGGCGCTCGAGAGGTTGCCCCGCATACAGACGACCGTGGCCGTATTGGAAGTGATCTTCGTTTGAAGACGTTGGGCGAGATTGGGGTTCAGAATCCCGCTTGCCAGAGTGACGGTCGTGGGGAAGCGCGCCAGAGAATCCGTCAGGAGACTGCAGTCGCTGGCAGGGTCGTAGACCACCCCCCCTGCCAGGTCCCAAGCGCCGCTCGGGCCCCCGGTAAGGATCGGATCGCCCGTCAGCAGAAAAGAGGCCTCGGCCAAGTCCGTCTCGAGGGCGCCGACCTGGCTGTCCAAATACGTGCTGCCGCCGAAATCCGAGTAAGCGCCATCGGGATTCCCGTAAAAGAGCGTGTAGGACACGGTGGGATCGGCGGGATCGTGCTCTTCGTAAATGGCGAAATTCGTGTTCCCCGTCAGGATCACATTGACAATGGCCGGCGTCGAGGCCCCCGAGCAGGAAATGCCCCCGCCCGAAGGGGCGGCGTTGTCGGAGATGGTGCAGTTGAAGATCGCCGGGGATGAAGCGTCGCACCCCACTCCGCCGCCGCCGCCGATCGCGGCGTTGCCTGTAATCAGGCAATTATAGATGAGGGGCGATGAATCCTGACAGCCGATTCCCCCGCCGAATGTTGCCTGGTTGCCGAAGATGCGGCAATGAACGATCGCGTTCGTGTCGTCGGCGTTATTGAAATAGACGCCGCCCCCGGTCGCGGCGTTTCCGCCCGTCAGGGTGAAGCCGTCGAGGGTGGCGGAGGTCACGCCGTTGAAAACCACGAGGCTGCCGCCCGCATCGCTGATGACGGTGACGTGCTCCAGCAGATTGCGCTCGGCAAGGGTCGTCTGCGAGCCGTCGCCCGCGAAGCCGCCGTAGACGGTCACGCCGGACCGCATGATGGGCCTTTCCATGTAAATTCCCTCAGCCACAAAAACATCCTCCCCGAAAGTCGCCGCGTTGACGCCGTCGGCGATCGTCTTGTAGGCCTGGCTCCACGAACTGCCGTCGCCGCTCGAACTGACGGCGCCGTTCACGTAGACCGCGGCGGCCGCGGTCCGGGGGCCGAACGCCCCCGCGGCGATTCCCAGAACGAGGAGGAAGATGGGTAGCGCACCGCGATCCGGCGGGGTGTTCCAATGGCGTTGTGTCCTCATCACGTCTTCTCCCACTGATTTCATTTTCTCCCGGTGTGGCGCACGTCACGGGGTGTCTTCGTTTCGTCTCCTCCGCCAGGGAGGCTCGCATCGGCGGGGTCAGGCGATCTCCCCTCGAAAGACCACGCGAGCCTCGCCCTCCAGGCTGACCTCGCGGGCGCCGTCGTCGGTCGGCTCGAAGCGGACTGTCAGCGCCTCTCCGCTCCGGGTGGACAAACGCACCGGAGAGGAGGCTAGACCGCGGCGGCTCGCCACGACGGCCGATGCGATCGCTCCCGTCCCACAGGCGAGCGTCTCGTCTTCCACTCCGCGCTCGTACGTGCGAATGGAAAGGAGGTTCTCTCCGACGAACTCAATGAAATTCACGTTGGCGCCTGCCGGGGCAAAACGTTCGTGGCGGCGAATGGCGCGCCCCAGCTCAGAAACCGCCGTCCCGTCTAGGTTCTCAACTCGAACCACGACATGGGGAACGCCGGTGTTGACAAAGTCAACGGGCCCCCGGAACAGGCCATCCACTTCGATGGGGATGTCGAGTCTCAGAGAGTGGGCCTCGCCCATCGAGACGATCGCGGAGTCGGGCAGGACCGTGGCGCGGTAGAGGCCGGCTTTCGTTTCGAACTCCATCTCTTCTCCGGCCAGGCCCTGCAGTGTGGCGAAGCGGGCGATGCATCGTGCGCCGTTGCCGCACGTCTCCGCCTCGCCTCCGTCGCGGTTGTAATAGCGCATGCGAAAGGGCGCCCGCTCGGACGGTTCGGCCATCAGCAGACCATCCGCGCCCACGCCCACGCGGCGCGCACAGAGACGTCGGACCAGTGCGCGGCGGGCCTCGACGTCGTCCTTGATCCGGCCGTCCATATTGTTGATAACGATGAAGTCGTTTCCCGCGCCGGTCAGTTTCCAAAACGTCAGAGACATCGTTGGCTCTTCTGTCCGTGTGTTGGCGCCGGTGGAGACCCAATCCTCGCGGGCTGCGTCCTCACCTGTGCTTCGCGATGGGGTGTTTGGCCCTTTCGACGGGCGATCGGTGAAAAACACGGGATCCCCCACCCCTCTTCCCGGGACGGCGTCCACCCCTACCGCCATTTCACCATGACGGCGCTCTCAGGTCAAGCTTATATCGTGATCTTCCGGGGATGCGAGCGCTCGGACCCGAGTTCGTTCGGCTTAAGCGGGGACACAGTCAGCGGGGCCGAGGGCCGGTGAAAAGCTCGAGACGGCGCGTTTGAGAGGAAGGAGCAACCTTGAGTCTATAGGACGTCATCGGCCCCGCCGACTCCGACCCGCGCCGCCGACGCCGAGCCGCTTCGCGTCTCCACGGCGCGACGGATCGTCTTGGCGATCTCCTCAGGGCCGATGCCGCCGCGGCTCCGCAGGACCGCGATCGGGCCGTGTTCGATCCAGCGGTCGGGGAGGCCGATCATCAGGACCCGCCGTTCGATCCCCATCTCGGCCATCGCCTCGCTGACGGCCGACCCGAATCCCCCGGCCAGCACGTTCTCCTCGACGGTTGCCAGAAGATCGTACTCAGCCGGCCGGTCGGCGGGGCGGCCGAACCTTTCGATCAGCTCGCGATCCAGCGGCTTGACGAACCGCATGTCGATGACGGCCAGTTCGATTCCGTGCGCGCTCAGCTCCTCGGCCGCCGCCAAAGCGCCGGCCGCCATGACGCCGATCGAGAAAACCGCGACGCGCGGTCCGGCGAATCCGGGAGGAGGCTCGCGCAGGATCTCTCCCCTGCCAATCTCCACCGGTTCGCGGGAGGTCCCAATCTTGACCCCCTGGCCCCGCCCGCGCGGGTAGCGGTAGGCGAAGGGGCCGTCGTCGTAAGCGGCGGCCGTGGCCGCGATTCGACGCAGTTGCTCTTCGTCCCGCGGCGCGGCCACCACAAGGTTGGGGACCATGCGGAGGTACGACAGATCGAACACGCCGTGGTGGGTGGGACCGTCGTCCCCGACGATGCCCGCGCGGTCGATGGCGAAGGTCACGGGAAGGTTCTGGAGGGCCACGTCGTGGATAATCTGGTCGAAGGCTCGCTGGAGGAAGGTCGAGTAGATAGCCACAACGGGACGGAGTCCTTCGCAAGCCAGGCCGGCCGCGAAACAGACGGCGTGGGCCTCGGCAATGCCCACGTCATGGAAGCGGTCGGGGAAGCGTCTGGCGAAACGGCTAAGACCGGTTCCCGAAGGCATGGCGGCCGTGATCGCGACGATGCGCTCGTCGGTTTCCGCCAACTCAACCAGCGTCCGGCCGAAGACTTCCGTATAAGTGGGCGCCTCTGGCCCGGCGGCCAGTTCTCCGTTCACGCGTTCGGTTTTCTCTCCCGTATCGACGGCGAAATCCGCCCCGCTGTGCCAGAGTTCCGGGTCCGACTCGCTATAGGAGTAACCCTTCCCCTTGAGGGTCTTCACGTGCAGCAGCATGGGTCCCCTGAGATTGCGGATGTGTTCGAGCGTGTCGATCAGTGCGCGCAAGTTGTGTCCGTCCACCGGACCGAGATAGCGGATGCCCATTTTCTCGAAAACGGTTTCCTCCGGGAGGATCAGATCCTTGACGCTGGCTTCCACCTTCCTGATGAAGCCGATGATCTTCTCGCCCACGATTGGCACGCGCCCGATGAGGCTCTTGGCCGTTCGCTTGGACTTGTTATAAAAATCGGCCGTTACCAGGTGATGGAAATGACGCGCGATGGCGCCGATGTTGGGCGCGATGCTCATCGCGTTGTCGTTGAGGACAATGAGCATGTCGGCGCCTCGATAGCCGAGGTTGTTCAGCGCCTCATAGCAGAGGCCTCCCGTCATCGCCCCATCGCCGCACACGGCCACCACGCGGTAATCGTCGCCTCGCTGATCTCGGGCTATCGCCATGCCGAGAGCGGCGGAAACCGCTGTGCTGGCGTGCCCCACGCCAAAGCAGTCGTAGGGACTCTCTTCTCGCCGAGGGAAGCCGCTCAGACCGTCCAGGAGGCGAAGGGTATGGAATTCATCCGCGCGTCCCGTCAGGAGCTTGTGCGCGTAGGCTTGATGCCCCACGTCCCAGACGATCTTGTCCCGGGGGGCGCTGAAAACGCGGTGCAAGGCGATAGTCAGTTCAACGGCGCCGAGCGACGGGGCGAAATGTCCGCCGTTGCGCGAACAGGTTTGCGCAATGACCTGACGGATTTCCCGGGCCAACTCCTCCAGCGCCTCAATGCTCAGGCCTTTCAGGTCCTCGGGGGAACGAATCTTGCCCAGCCGGGATGCCGATTGCATGGAGTCCTCTTTTCCCTCTTCTTGAGGTCCGGAAAGACCGCCGCGCCGCCAGGAGGCCCTCACTCGACCTCCCCTTCCTCTGGCGCAGAGTTGTCCGGAGTCCCCTCCGCCTCCACGGCGAGAAGCCGGCCGTCTTCCTCCTCGACCAGTTCGTGAATCTTCAACTCGATCTCTTTCAGCCGGGCTTCGCACGCATTGCTCAGAGCGCGGCCCTTTTGAAACAGCCGAATCGCCTCGTCGAGAGACACGTTCCCCGCCTCGAGTTTCTCGACGATCTCCTCCAGGTTTTTCAGGTTCTGCTCGAAGGACTTCGAAGACGTCATTCCGCCGTCCGCTTCTTCGATGGGCGCCACGCGGCCCGCAACGCGACGCGCGGCGAGGCGCCCGCTCCCGGAGTGTGCCTACTCGTGTGGGGCGCCCTGACGAAGCGAGCGCCACAGGCGCAACACCGTTGCATTCGATGATCCCACCCCGACCCGCGGATTGCAACCAAAAAGCCGGGTTACGCTCCCTTCGCATTTTTCGGCAGGACGCCCGGGCCGTGGGAACAAAAAACGATCCGTTCTGTCCAACTTATTGAAGAGGCGGCCGCCTCCCCCATCCGAACGTGATCGCCGGACTGCCCGGCGAGGAGGGTGAAGAGATGAAAAAACGCCGTGCGTTTGCGTGCTTCTCCGTCGCCGCGCTCCTTCTGTTCGCGGCCACCCAGGTTTCCGCCCAAGGAATCCTCCATCTGCACGAACCCGGGGCTGGAATAGAGATCGGCCCCCCCGAGCCGGAGATCATTCCCCACCCGCCTCGTCCCCCGCGTCCCCCCCATCCGCCGAGACCTCCCCGCGTTCAGCCCGCACAGCTCACAAGCCTGGAGGTGTCGGTCGAGATCGAGAATCAGCTGGCCCAGACCATCCTCGATCAGACCTTCCGAAATCCCAATAATCGCCGTCTCGAAGGGACCTACCTCTTCCCGCTGCCGGCGAATGCGGCCGTCAAGGACCTGAGCCTCTACATCGACGGCAAGCCCGTCGAGTGCGAGGTGGTCGAGGCGGAGAAGGCCCGCCGGATCTACGAGGACATCGTGCGTCGCACGCGCGATCCGGCCCTCCTGGAGTACGTGGGGCGGGATCTCGTGAAACTGCGCATCTTTCCGATCGAGCCGCACCAGGTCCGGCGCGTGCGCTTCGCCTATAGCCAAGTCCTTCGCCGGGACTTTGGACTGACGGAGTTCTCCTATCCCCTGGTCGGCCGCGGCTCGAGTGGGGAGCCGATCGGCCGGTTCAGCCTCACGGGCCGCATCGCCTCGAAGGTCCCCATCGCGTCGATCTATTCTCCCACCCACGAAATGGAATTCGTGCGCAAAGACGACCGAACCGTCAAGTTCGCCTTCGAGAAAGAGAATCACCACCCCGAGTCTAATCTGAAGATCTACTACGCCGTTTCGGAGAAGGACCTGGGCGCGGGACTCGTCACGTACCGCGAGGAAGGCGAACCGGGCTATTTCCTTTTGATGATTGCCCCGCGCAAAGAAGCGGGGAGCGACGAGAAGATCGACAAGGACGTGACCTTCGTCTTCGACACCTCCGGCTCGATGAGCGGCGAGAAGATCAAGCAGGCGCAACGCGCGCTCCAGTTCTGTATCAACTCCCTGCGTCAGGGCGACCGGTTCAATATCATCCGCTTCAGCACGGAGACGGAACGCTTCGCCGAGAGCCTCGTCCCAGCCTCGGAAGGGAAGATTCAGGAGGCGCTCAAGTTCGTCGATGGTTTCCGCGCTCTCGGAGGGACCGCTCTGAATGACGCCCTGCTCGAGGCCCTTGACGTTTCCCGCGATCCCGCGCGTCCCCATCTCGTCGTATTCCTCACCG
>DATKZW010000034.1:0-9759 GCA_035527775.1 Sumerlaeia bacterium
TCGAAGTCGTGCAGGTTGACGACAAATGGCAGAACGGCCCCGCGCGCGCCGGGCCGTGCGCCGACTACTCGACGCATCGCCCGGATGGCCCTTATCCCAGCGGCATGCAAGCGACGGCCAAGAAGATCGCGGCCGCCGGGCTGACTCCCGGCCTCTGGTTTCTTCCCTTCGCCTCCGACCCGCGGCTCCCCGCTTTCAAGGACCATCGCGATTGGTTCGTCCACCGCAAGAGCGGCCGCCTTCACAAAGTCCGGTGGGCGGGGACGTGTCTGGACATGACGCACCCCGGAGCGCGGGAGTACTTGCGGGGGATTGTCTCGCGGATCACGCGCGAGTGGGGCTTCAAGTACATCAAGATCGACGGTCTCTGGAGCGGCATGGCGGCGAAGTTGACCTATCCCGAGCCGAAGTGCCGCGAGGACAAATTGAGCGACGCCGTCTTTCACGATCCCGCGAAGACGAACGTGGAGGCCTATCGCGACGGCCTCGCGCTCGTTCGCGACGCGGCGGGCGAGGACGTCTTCATTCTCGGCTGCTGCGCCGCGCAGAACATGCGCACCCTTGGGGCCTCCATGGGTCGCGTGGACGCCATGCGCATCGGCAGAGACATCGGCGCGTCTTGGGAGGCGATTCTCCCATGCGCCACGATAGGCGCGCACCTGTACTTCCTCCAGGGCCGCGTGTGGCACAACGATCCCGACTGTCTGATGCTGCGCGAGCCCCTGACGCTGGAGCAGGCGCGCGCTTGGGGTTCCTGGATCGCTCTGAGCGGCCAGTTGAACATTGTGAGCGAGTGGCTGCCCGGCCTTCCGCCGGAGCGGCTGGAGATCGTCAAGCGCAGCATGCCGAACCATGGGCTCTGCGCCAGACCTTTGGACCTGTTCGAGAACCCCCTGCCGGGGATTTGGCACTTGGCCGCGGGTCAGGGAGAGAATCGCCGGCACGTCGTCGGCTTCTTCAATTGGCTGCCTGAAAATGAGACATCTTACCATCTTCCTTTGACAAGACTCGAGCCCGATGGAGGGCTCTCGCCTCGACGAGAACCCGACCAGGAACCCTCGTACGTGGGTTTTGACTTCTGGAGCAATGAGTTCCTGCCCCCGATTCGCGGCGCGCTTTCGGCCACCGTTGAGCCGGGATCGTGTCGCGTGCTGGCGTTGCGCCGTGAGCGGGGCCATCCCCAGGTGGTCAGCACGTCGCGGCACGTCGCCCAAGGCATCGGCGACGTGATCCGCGAGGAGTGGAAACCCCGGAGCAAGACGCTCCAGGGCTCGAGCCTCGTCGTTCCCGGCGATCCTTACGAGCTGCGCATCGCCGTGCCGTCGGCGGAATGGCGCCTGAAGCGCGCCGGCGTCTCGGCTCGGAACGCGAACTCGGGCGTCACGGTCGCCTGGGAGCAATCGGGGACGGGTATTCGCGTGGTTCTGGACGCGCCCGATCGGCCCTCCGCCCGGGGGCCCCAGCGGGTGGCGTGGGAGGTCGGGTTCGCAGCGCCGGCCTTGGGGAGATGAATTCTCGGAAAGTCGTCTTCTCACGGTGTCGGAGTCGGTTCGCCAGTGCGAAAAAGTGCTTGATATATCGGCGACGAGGCTTCTAGATTGCTTCGGCGATTTGGGGTGGGACGCGGAAGCCATCCCATCCTCCAGCCTTGTCGCTGCCGGGTTTGGGGCGAGTCTCCGATCCATCGAACGTCGCTCACGCGCGGAGAATCGCGAAGCCCAAGCGCCACCCCGCGAGACGCCGCGCGGAAGGTTCGCGGGACGGGATCTCGACAATCTCAAATGGGGTGGCTTCCCGTCGCGCCTGCGCCGGCGCCGCCCCTAAGCCGGTTTGGCCGCCGCAGGTCAACCGCCGCCCCGACGTTCCCATCAGGAGGCCATACCGTGACTGAGAACGAAACTCCCCCGGCTGCCGACCCGGAAGCCACGAAACCCGAGGAGGCTGGAGACGCCGCCGCGGCAGCGCCCGCCGATGCCGAGAGCCCGGCGCCGCCGAGCTCCTCTGCAACGGCCGGCCCCCCGGACGAGGCCGTCCCCCCGGCGGAGGCTGCCCCCCCCGACGAGGAGCCCCCCGCGGAAGAGGAGGCGGAGATTCCTTACACGGTGAAGGAGACCGAGGAGCAGCCAGGGTCGGTGCGCCGTTACGTCGTGGAAGTGGAACGAGGCGCCTACGATTCGAAAATGGAGAAGACCTTCAAGGAGCTCAAGAAGACGGTCATCATCGACGGTTTTCGTCGCGGCAAGGCCCCCATCGGTCTCCTGAAGCGCCGTTTCGGGAAAGATGCGCAAGAGGACGTCATTAACGAGCTGAGCGCTAACGTGTCGGACCAGATCGTCAAAGGCGGCGAGTTGGACGTTGTGGGTCAGCCCCAGCTCCATGAGAGCAAGGCGGAAGAGGGCCAGCCGGTCACCCTCCAGATCGACATCGAATTCCGTCCGAAGCTCGACGTGGCCGGCTACACCGGCAATACGCTCGAGGTGGAGGTGGAACCCGTCACGGATGAGCTGGTGGAAAAGCAGTTGGCCGCCGTTCGTGAGGCCAACGCGACGTACGAACCGGCCAAGAGCAAGAGGAAGACCTACCAGCCGGGCGACGGAGTGACGGCCAAGATCGAAGCGGTTGACGCCAACGGCAAGCGTCTCGAATCTCTTTGCCAGGAGAGCGTGTTCTTGCGGGATCCTCGCGAGGCCCTGGCGCCCGAGGTCGCCCGGGCGATGGTGGGGCTCAAAGCGGGCGAGACTTGCACACAAACGGCGGAACGGACCACGCGGAGCCGCAAAGGGAAAGAGGTGACCCATGAGGACGCCTTCACCGTGACGGTCCAGGAGATCAAGCCGCGCGTGCTGCCCGATCTGGACGACGAATTCGCCAAGGACCTCGGTGAGTTCGAAACGCTCGAGGACCTGAGAAAGGACATCCGCGAGGACCTCGTGCGGCAGGCGGAAGAGCGCAAGCGCCAGCGGTTCATGGAGAAAATCCTCGATCACCTCGTCGAGGGGAATCCTTTCGACGCCCCCAAGAGCATCGTCGCCGCCCAGGAGTACCAGACTATCATGCGCGACTCGCGCCGGCTGCAGACCTTGGGGCTCAACCTGGAGTCGATGGGACTGACGCCGGAGTCCTACCTCCAAGGCGCCCGCGCAAACTCCGATCGGTTGGTCAAGACCAACCTCCTGCTCGATGCCATCGCCAAGAAGGAGAACTTGGAGGTCGCCGACGCCGACGTGGACAAGGAGATCGAACGGATGGCCACAGCTGAGGGGCGCAAACCCCTCGCGATTCGAGCCCGCCTGGAAGCCGAGCGGCAACTCGACGCGCTCCGCCGCAGTCTCCTCTCGGCCAAGATAGAGGAGTTTCTGTTGGCGAACAACTCGCTGAAAGAGGTGGCGGCCTCACCGACCCCGCCCGCCAATCCCCCGACGAAAGAGGAGAAAGACCGGAAAGAGAGCGAGGCGGAAGCCGATTGACGCCGCATGGACGTTTGCCCCTGTCTGCCGCACAGGCGGGTCGGAGTGAAGCGCCGGGCTTTCGTGAGCCGGGCGGCAAAGCGAGAAAGGGCGTCCTCTTGGTTCGCTCCCCGGCCTCCAAATCCAAGCAAGGAGAACGAGGTCTATGGCCTACTACGTGCCCGTCGTGATTGAGCAAAGCGAACGAGGCGAGCGTTCCTACGACATCTATTCCCGGCTGCTCAAGGACCGGGTCATCTTTCTGGGTTCCGACATCACGGACCAGGTGGCCAACGTCGTCATCGCCCAGATGCTCTTTCTCGAGTACGACGACCCGGACAAAGATATCACCATCTACGTGAACAGCCCGGGCGGGTCGGTTATGGCCGGACTGGCGATCTACGACACCATGCAGTTCATCAAGCCGGACGTCTCGACCACCGTGGTGGGGCAGGCCTCGTCCATGGCGGCCCTCATCCTGGCCGCCGGCGCGAAGGGGAAACGCTACGCCCTTCCTCACGCGCGGGTGATGATCCACCAGCCCATCGGCGGCTTTCAAGGCCAGGTTTCCGATATCGAGATTCACTCGCGCGAGATGTTGCGCGTCAAGCGCAGGCTGAGCGAGATTCTCGCCGAACACACCGGGCAAGAGGTGGCCAAAATCGAACAGGATTCCGACCGGGACTGCTTCATGGGCGCCCAGGAATGCCTCCAGTACGGGGTGATCGACGAAGTGATGACGAAGAGATTGACAGGGGTGAAGGCCGCCCGATAGCACGCCCGACCGGCATCAACGAGGGCTTTCGCATCCAGGCCCGACTCACCGCCCCCGGCGGCAAGATCGGGCCTTTTCTTTGCCTTGCTCACTCATCGCGCGGATCGGGGCGATCCGGCGGGAGCTTGACCCGCTGCATCTGGCCCGGGACCTAGGGCAGGGGTTCCGGCGCCTCCCCTCTGAGGGACGAATCAGCCTGATCCGCATCTTCTGTGGTCTGACCGCCCGCTCCCTCGGGTTCGCCCGTTTTCCGCTCTTGCTCTTTTTCCGGATCGGCTTTCTCCGGAGAGGGCGCGGAGGCCCAAGGGGCATCGAAGATCGAGCGTTCCATTTGCGTCAGGCGATCGCGCGCCGCCTCTGTTTCGAAGGGCGTTTCGGGGCGTCCGGGGGGAAAGGACTGCAGTATCTGTCCGTATACCTCCCGGGCGGATTCGGATTGGCCTTCTTCCTCGTAGCAGAGGCCGAGGGTGAGCATGGCCTTCGGCGCCAGGGGATAATTCGGGTAGTTGGCCAGCAATTCGCTCAACGACACGATGGCCTGGATGAACCGGCCGAGGGCCATCTCGCATTCGCTCTTCAGATCGAGCGCCGTTTCGGCCACGCGGTGCGTCGGATCGCCCCGATTTGCCCGCTCGTCCAGGGCTAGACGATCCAGCTCCGCAAGCGCCTCCTCGTAAGACCGCAGTTCAAGAAGACACGTGGCAATCTGCATGCGGAAAGCCGGTTTGTCGCAGTCCTCCCCCTGCACAATCTGATAGGCCCGGAATGCGTCAAGAGCGGCCGTGAAATCCCTCAAGAGGAAGGACGTCTCACCGATCTCCCGCATGCTGCGGGTCGCCCACTCCGTGGCGGGGTACGTTTCAACGACCCGGCGGAAACCCTCGAGGCGCCTGTTGACGTCCGATCTCTCCAATTGGGCGGCTTCGAAAAGAACCTCGGGTGCAATGGAGGAACGCGGAAAGCTCGAGGCCATGTCAAGCAGTTGGCGGCGGCCTTCATCGCGCCGGCCGCGACGAACCTTCTCCATGACCTCTTCGAACCGCCGCCGCAGGGCTTGATCCGCCACGGAAGGCGTCTCCTGGGGGAGCGGCGCGGCGGCTTCCCCTCCGGCCGGCGAGCGCTGGGCTATGGTCAGCGCCGTCTCACGGAGCGTCGGACGTGAGCTCGGTCTGGAGAGAGACGGCCCGGCGGCCGGCCGCAAGGAGACCTCGGATTCGCCGCCGGGGGCCAAGCTGATGTCCGGAAGAACGTCGGCCGGGAGAGCGGGCCGATCCGGTTCCGCCGACGGAGGTTCTTTCCGTCGTTCCTCTTGGGGCGGCGCCTCGGGCCTCGGCGTTGCGGTCGGGGTGGGCGTTGCAGCCGGAGCGGGAACCGCGGTGGGGGTCGGCGTGGGTCGCGGTGCGGGGGTCGGCGGGGCCGGAACAGTCGGCGAGGAAGCCGGAGTCGGGGACGCCGTCGGACTCGGCGTGATTGTCGGGACGGGGGTGGCCGCAGGCGCGGGGGGCTTTGGGCGCGGAGTGGGGGTGGCGGTTCCCTCAGCGGGTTTCCGGGCTTCCAGTCTTTCCAGTTCCTGTTTCAGAAACTGGCCGAGGGGGGATGTCGGCTCGCCGTCCGCCTCGGCGGACGCGCCCGGAACCTCCGAGTCGGGAAGAGTGGGGAGCGCAAGAGGCACGGTTTCGGTCACGGGCGCAATGCTAATGCGCACCCGTGTGGTTTGCCCGTCTTCGGACGGGAGGATTTCGACCTCGACCGGTTCCGTGTCCCGTCCGCGCACGATGGGGCGCGCCAGGCAAAGGCAGGCCAAGATCCCGACCGGCCCCAGAACGCGCGCGCGTGAGAGCTTTCTCATCCGGCTGCGTCGCTTCCGGTCTGGGGGGTTATCTCCCCGTTCGGTTGCAGGTTCGTCGTTGCGCCTCTGGCGGGCCATCAATGAAAGACTTTCATCCGCGGAGCCTTTTTCACGGGAACGGCCGGTTTGCCCGGCGTTTCCTCGGGGCTTCTTGTCTCGGTTTCTTCCTCCTTGAGTTCCTCCGTCGCGAGTGGGCAGGCGTCTTCCACCCGGTCGGGCTGAAGATAGGCGGTGATTCCCTTATAGACCCCTGTCGAGATCCTGTCAAGAAAGGCGGGATTCAACAGCAGCATTTCGTCTTCCGGGTGCGAAAGGAAGAGACACTCGACCAGCGCGGCTGGCATTTGCGTGCAGCAACGAACGGGACGAAATCGGTGGCGCTGGATGGTTGAGGCGCAGTTGCCCTCTCCCGTCTCCCTCAGCGCCGACGTCAGAATGCACTCGGCCAGTTTTCGTCCGTGTCCGTGGTAATAGAAGAGTCGTGTTCCCCGCGTCTTCATCGGATCGCTCGACTGGGAGACGGAGTTGTTGTGAATGCTCACAAAAAGGTCCGCGCCGCTTGAGGCGACGCGTCCGACCCGGGCGTCGAGGCTCAGCTGGCTATCCGTTTCGCGGAGGAGGACGACCTCGGCCCCCGCGTTCCTCAGAAGATGGCTCACCCGTTGAGCGATGGCCAGGTTGATGTCCGACTCGCACAGTCCCCCGGGGCCGACGGCCCCCGTGTCCGCGCCCCCGTGGCCCGCGTCCAAGGCGATCTTAACCCCCTTCAGGGAATCCCCGCCCTCGCTCGAGAGACGCGGGGGGCGCCTTATCCGAAGCTTCAGCGCGCCGTCGTCAAAAGAACTCTGGAACCCCCAAACGCGGTCGTGAGACAGACTGAGACGCAGAACCAACGTTCTGGCGTCCGGTCGTTCGGCGCGCAGTTGCCGAATCACGTCATCCTTGGCAAAAGCGCCGCGCAATGCGGACCACTGGGAAGAAAGGGTCTGGGTCGTGGCCGCCGCGTCGATTGCCGGCGGAGTCTGGCCCGCCAGGCCCCAGACGGTGAGCGTGAGGGTGGAACCGTTTTCGGCGGCTTCGACTCGAACCGGCAAGGCAAACCCGTGGGGCCACGGCCTTCCTAAGTCAACGCTCATCGACAAAACCGGGTCGCCGGATTCCGGGTCCGGCGCCAGCTTCACTTCGCCGAGTTCGGCGCCGATGAATGTCGGCCGGGCCGATGAATCGGATTCCCTCCTCGGAGTCCGGCCGGGGGGATAGAGAAACCGGATCGCCCCGCCGTCAACCCAGCCGACCTGGGTTTCCCCCAGGCGAACGCCAAACATGCGGCCGTGGCGCCCCAGGATTTCCAAGCGCGTGCCACGCGGCACGCTGATTAGCCGCCGCGTCGAGTGCGGCGTCTCGCGGATGGGCGTGTCGCTTCGGAGGATGCGGGCCACCCGTGTTGACTCCTCACCCACCGTAGTGACGCGACCCGGAACGCGAGCCGAGACCGGCCTGGCTCCTTCTTCATCGGCCCCGCCGACCGGCGGCTGTTCCGCCTCGACGGAAACGCGAATCCGCGATCTGCGAAACGAGTCCGCGGGACGGATCGTGTAAAAGCCCTCGTACAGACCCGCGACGACAACCCCGTCTTCCTCGGCCGTCAGTTCTCGCATGGGGCGCCGTTCCCCCCGCGCGCCGATCTGAAACCACGCGCGGGCGCCGGGGCTGGCCTGGCACCGAACGCGCAACACCGCCCCGGACGGCAGTTCAACGTTCTCGGCCGGCTCCATGGGACCGTCGGCTAAGATGGACAGGGGCGTTCTTGGCAGAACCCGCGGCGGCTTCAAGCGCTGAACCTCGATTTCCTTCTCGGTCGTGTAGCCGTTCCGGGTCGATCGGACCACGACACGGTTCCTGCCCACTTTGAGCGGCACGGCGCTGGCGAACGCTCCAGTCGAGTAGACGTCCAGCGCTTTCCCGTTGACGGTGACGCGGCTTCCCGGCTCGGTGCATCCCGAAACCCCGACCTCGCCCTGCCCGACGACGATCCCCTTTGTCGGGCGCCCGATCCAGAGAGCAGGCCCCCTCGGCGGGGGCTTCTTCCGGAGATGCGCTTCTTTCGCGCGCAGCCATGCCTTCCTCGGAACGGATTCTTCGGTCTCCCCCTGCGCCGCGACGGCCGAGAATGCGACTGCCCCAAGAAAGATCGGCAAGAGGACGAGGAAAACGCGGGACGGACGGCCAGGGAGTGGGAACGTCCGTGGCCGCCGCGCGCCAACTATGGCCCAATGAGGCCGACGGGGTCGGCGAGTCAGCGGGAAAGTGTCCAACGTTTTCGTCGGCGAGGGCCTTTGCATGGAAGTCACGCGCCCGGTTCTTATCCGAGGAAGTTGCGGAGGTGCATGCGGGCCTGGCTCAACATAGGGAGGTCGTCGGCGCGTTGGATAGCGATTCCAAGGGGCGAGGCGATGGTCTTCAAGGCCGGGTGGAGGTCGGGGTTTCGGAAGAGGATCGTCTCGGGGCGCGTCTTGTGGGTGATGAAGAACTCGGTAATCCAATCGGCCAAGGAAGCGTGAACTTCGTCGGGATGAGCCATCTGGGGTTGGGAGACGAGGCCGGAGGCGTGGTCCACGCACATCAGGAGCATCGGAATGAAAGGGCGCTCGTCTTTCCCGACAAAAGCGGGGAAGGGGACGAGATCCATCTCCCAGGTCCCGCCTTGGGGAAGGTTCAGACGCTCGACCTCGTCGAGCTTGCGAAAATCGACTACGGGCGCGGGCGGGGTCCGGCGCGCGGAAGGCGGCGCCGGCGGGAGCCATTGGTCCTCCCACGCCAAACAGCCCCCGCGCCGCAAAGGCACGCGCGTCAGGATGGCGTCCTCGCGGCCTTCGGGCGGATCGAGCAGAGTCCGGCGCTCCTTGCAGCGCGAGCCGACGTCGACGGCTTGCTCAAGCGCGACGGTCAGGAACCGCGCCTCGGGCGCTTCGAGGCGCCAAGGGGCGTAGCCGGGCCGATGGCTGCGGAACTGGGGCCAGGCGGTTCGTCCGCGGAAACGGAGACCCAGCGTGCGGATGACGGCGAGATCGCCCTTATCCAGATCGTCGCGACTGGTGAAGGATGCTATCAGGCAGTTCTGCTCTAGGAAAGCGACGAAGGGATCCTCGGGATCCTCGTCGGCGGGGCCGATGGGGTCCGCGTGCATCTTGTCGAGCAAAGCGAATCCCTCTCCCCCGGGGTAGACGGCCAGCGCCAGAAACTCGCCGAGCGCCCCCATCACGGAGCAATAGCCGATCTCTTGGGTCCCGGATCCAGCCGGATCCGCGGGATCCTGAACGGCGAATACGTCGGAGTCCCACATCCAACGCCAACAGGCGAGGTCTCTGAAAGCGATGGCGGCATCGTAGAGGCGTTTCCATTCGTCGAGATTGGGCTCGGTCATTGCGTTCGCCTCTCCTTTGGGGAATCTCCATCGGCGCGCAGTCCGGATTGCTTATCCCATCGCGCCTTCGTAAGTGCAACTGCCAAGTTGAGTGCAGCTATCAGATAGACGAGAGCAGGCCTTCCCCTCAATCCTTCACGCGTGGAGCGATGCGGCGTCTCGGGGGGCGCGGCGGGGGTGGTTTTCCGGCGCGGGGGCTCCTTGCTCCGGCTTTCGTCCGCGATTCGGCCCTCGTCGGGCGGGGATCGCGGCTCTGGGCGGGATT
>DATKZW010000035.1:0-12377 GCA_035527775.1 Sumerlaeia bacterium
TGATGATGTCGAGGAAGGACATCCAGTTGTCGGTTTCCTGCCCGGCGAAGGGATCGCGAAGCTGGGCGTTGCTGATGTAGGCAACCGGCGTCGACAACGCGATGCCCGCCGAGACGGACGGCGTGTTCTCTGGCATATGACGGGCATACATCTGGGGGTACGTGTTGTAGTCCGTGAAATAGGCCTCCAGGGCGAGGGCGAGGGAACGGGCGTCTTCCCGCACGCGCGAGACCTTCGCCCGCACCTGCGCCTCGAGGAAGTTGGGAACCGCGATGGCCGCCAGGATCGCTATGATCGCGACGACGATCAGGAGCTCAATCAGCGTGAAGCCCGCGGTTTTCTTTGGTCTCGAATCGTTCATGGCTCTTTCCCCCTTTCCTGAGCAAGGATTCATCGACGTTTCCCGTGGGGCCGTTCACGGCGTCGATGTCTTGCTCGAAATGAGGGAATTCTCCTCGCATTCCGTGTGGGGTTCAACCGGAATGTGTGTCCGCGAATAACGCGGATAACGCGAATTGGGCCGGCAAGGAGACGGATCCGCGGGACCGGGACAGAGGTTGGATGTCGTTCCGATAAAGGCTTCAGTCTGTCTTGAACGAGATCCGCCGCCTTGCGAGAAGGCGGCGCTTGAAGCCCGAAATCGCGGGTGGTTGGAAGGGAATGCTCCGGGGAGGGCTGACGGTTAGGCTTCCAGAAGCCCCTCGCTGACGGCGTTTTCCCGGATCGACTCGAGGGTGGTCTCGAAGAACTTGGCGAGCTGCCCGCGGACCAGTTCTTCGGTCCGGTCGATCGACCGGGTCAGCTCCGGCGTCATGACTTGCAGGCCGCTGAGGATGTCCTTGGCGTCTTCCAGGCCGGCCTCGAAACCGGTCAGGACCTGTTCCTGGAAGTTGAGAAACGCCTCCTCGGTCATTTCCGGGCGCCGCATCTGGTAGGCCTTGAAGATGTAGCCGGTGATCCCCTCGACGATGCGGCCCGCAGTGGCTTCCGGGGAGATATCCTTGGCTGCCGCCGCGGCACGCGCCTCGAACTCGGCCTTGCCCGCCGCGGCGAAGAGATCCTGGGCGCCGGCCGATGAGGCGAGGGCCTCTCCCCGCTGGGCGCCGGCCGTCAGGCGCGCCTCGGTGCGCGAAAGCACGCGCTCGACGATCATGCCGTTCAGGGACGCGACCTCGGCGGTCCCCCGCAGGGCGACCTCGTCGATGGTCGAAGCGAACGGGGGCGCGGCGGCCGACTCTCCCGCTTCGCGCAGGCGCTTCTCGCCCATCTCGCGGCCCCGGACCTGAAAGGAAGTGGAGGGGTCAAAGGGGATATTGGAGATAGCCATCCCCGCATCCTCCATGATGGCTGCGGGATCGCGCCGTCCCGGTCGGCCCGGAATCCGTTCCGGGGGCGCCCCGAGCGGATCTTGGGCGCACTGCGCCCTTTCCACCCCAATGTATCGTCACAATTGGGGGAAACTTGAGCCGGAAAAGGGGCGATCCCGGGGGCTGGATGTCGGTTTCGCTGGGTCTGGGGCGGGGCGCGGCGGGGCGTTGCCCCACCCCACGGGTTGGGCGCCCCTGAAGCGCCGCAATCTAGAGATTGCGCTCCAACTAGAGATTGCACTCCAAGCGGGAGGCGTCTAAAGATGGTAGGCCCCCCCGGCGTGCAGCGATTGCGCCGAGCGCAGGAATGATTGAGAGGGAGGGCGGTATGTCTCGAGAGCCTATCACCGCGAAGACCCGTCTGCTCGGTGTGGCGGGGTGGCCGGTCGAACATTCGCTGTCGCCCCGGATCCACAACGCCGCCATCGAGGCGGCGGGGCTCGACTGCGTGTATCTGGCCTTTGCTGTTCCCCCCGATCTCTTCGAGGAGGCGGTGCGGGGGTTTGCGGCGGTGGGGATGGCGGGCCTGAACTGCACCGTGCCCCACAAGCAGGCGGCGCTGGCGCTGTGCGACGCGGCGAGCGACGAGGCGCGCATGGTCGGCGCGGTCAACACAATCCATTTCCGCCGCGAAGGACTCTACGGGACGAACACGGATGTGGAGGGTTTTGTCGAGACGATCCGCCAAGACGCCGGATTCGACTTCAGCGAGGCGTCGGTCGTTCAGTTCGGCGCGGGCGGCGCGGGACGCGGGATGGCTCTGGGCGCAGTGAAGGCGGGCGCGCGACGACTGACGATCGTGAACCGCACGTTTGGGAAAGCCGTCGCGCTGGCGGATGAACTGGGAGGACTCTACCCAAAGGCGGACATCGCGGCCCTTCCGGCGCCTCGGTGCAAGAGCAAGGCCGAAGCCACGGAGTCCGAGCCCGAAGGAGAAGAGGATCGCGAAGCGGAGGCAGTTAGGAAAGCGCTCGCTGTGGCCGATCTCGTGACGAACTCGACGAGTCTCGGCCTTGCCGAGGGCGATCCGATGCCGTGCCGGGCCGAGGACCTGGCGCCGCGGTCGCTCGTCTTCGACGCCGCCTACACGGCGCGGCGCTCGACGGCGTGGCTTCGGGCCGCCTGCGGGCGCGGCTGTCGCACGCTCGATGGACTCGGGATGCTCGTGCGGCAGGGGGCGGCGTCCTTTCGGATCTGGACGGGGGTCGAGCCGGACCTCGAGGCGATGTTCGCCGCGCTGCCGGGGGGAGTGGATAGTGGATAGTGGATAGCAGGCGGATAGTGGATAGTAGGTAGTGGCGAGTGGTGAGCGGCGGGCGGGGGGCGATGAGCGAAGAGCAGGAGGCGCAGCGAGCGGGACACGGACCGGCGAAATCCGAATACCGGAATCCGAAACCGATTCAGAGGCTCTAACAGAAAGAGAGAATGCGGAGGTGGCATGGGCATCTTGCCCATGAAACGCGGGCGGGGCGTCCATGCCACCTTCTTTCTGTTAGAGGCTCTCAGAATCCAAAATCCGGAATCCGAGACTCTTGGGCGGGGTGGCGGCACAGGGAAGGATGGCGCGGGATGAAGGTCCATTGGGAGAACGCGGAAGCGGGGTCGGCGACGGGGACGGAGAGAATCCCCGAGCGGGCGGAGATCGACCCTGGGGAGAAATGGGACGTTGAGGCGCTGTACGCCGACGACGCGGCGTGGGAGGCGGACTTTCAGAAGATCGACTCCCTTGTTGCGCCGATCGAGACGATGCGGGGGCAGTTGAACTCGGCCGAGGCGATCCAGCGACTTTTCGAGGCGGAGACCGCCCTCGAACGCCTCATGGCGAAAGTCCGCGTCTACGCGCATCTCCGCGCAGACGAAGACACGGCGAACGATGAGAACCAAGGTCGCGAGTCGCGCGTGAAGAGCAAGATGGCGGAAGTGGCGGGGCGCCTGGCCTGGATTCTGCCTGAGATTCTCGCCCACGACGAGGAGAGGTTGCGCGCCTGGACCGACGCGGAAATCCTGCGGCCGGACCGCATCAACATGGTGCGGATTCTGCGCCGCAAGCCCCACACCTTGTCGGACGCCGAGGAATCGCTCCTTTCGCGCGCCGGCGAGATCCTGACCGCGTCGAGCCGGACATTCAGCCTCCTCACCAACGCCGATTTCCGCTTCCCCGCCATTGTCGGCGGCGACGGCCGCGAGAGGGAGTTGTCCCAAGGCCGCTACGTCACGTTTCTGCTCGACCCGGACCGCCGCGCGCGGCGCGACGCCTTCAACGCCATGTACGACGCCTACGACGGGCACCGAAACGCCCTGGCGTCCACCTTGAGTGCGACCGTCAAACTGCACAACTACATGGCCAAGACCCGCCGCTTCCCATCCGCCCTCGAAGCGTCGCTCCATCCCGACCACATACCCGTCTCTCTGTACGAAGCCCACATTGAGAGCACACGGCGCGCTCTGGCCCATTTCCACGAGTACGTGAGTTTGCGCAAGAGACAGCTGGGCCTCGAAGACCTCGGGATGCACGACATGTACGTCTCCGTCGTGCCGGAGTGCGAGATGAAGGTGTCCTTTGACAGGGCGCGCGAATGGATCATGGAGGCGTGCCGGCCCTTGGGCGAGGAGTACGTCGGCGCCCTGGAGTCAGCCTTCGAGAATCGCTGGATCGACGTCCGCGAAAACCGCGGCAAGCGCTCCGGCGCCTATTCGAGTGGGTGCTACGACAGCCTGCCCTACCTGTTGCTCAACTACCAGGAGACCCTGGACTCGGTTTTCACTCTCGCCCACGAGCTCGGCCATTCCGTGCACACTTTCCTGGCCAACCAGAGCCAACCGCCACGCACGGCGGAGTACCCGATCTTCATTGCCGAGATCCCCTCGACCGTCAACGAGGGCCTCCTGCTTCGCCATCTGCTTCGGACGGCTGAGGACCCTGCGTTTCGGGCGTACTTGCTGAACCATCTGTGCGATTCCTACAAGGGCACGGTCTATCGTCAAACGATGTTCGCCGAGTTCGAAAAGGCAATCCACGAGATGGACGGCGACGGCAAGCCTCTCACGCCGGACGCGCTTCGTGAGATCTACTTCAAGATGAACGCCGACTATTACGGGCCGGAGGTCCAATACGACGAACGGATCGGCCTCGAGTGGTCGCGCATCCCCCACTTCTACTACAACTTTTACGTTTACAAGTACGCGACGAGCTTCTGCGCGTCGCGCATTTTCCTCGACCGGATCCTCGCCGGCGGGCCGCAGCGCGATCGCTACCTGAATATGCTGCGCGCGGGCGGGTCGGACGATCCCCTCGACCTCATCGAGGCCGCGGGAGTTTCGCTGACGTCGCGGGAGACCTTGGAGAAGGCTTTCGAGGAGTTTGGGCGAACGGTGCGCGAGCTTGGCGAGGCGCTGGAGGCCATTTCATAACCGTTCCGAGGGGCCCCCGCGGTTCCTGCAGAACCGAGACAGGGCGTTTCACACACGCGCTCTAAGCCCGCAAGAGCATTCTAAGCGTTTCGATCAAGGTTTTCAGCAACTCGAGCTTGCTCTCTCCCCGTTTGCGGTCGTAGCGCAAAACGAAGGGCGCCTCGGTCATGACGGGCCTTGGGTCAAGCCGCGCCAGATTCACGAGCAGTTCGTCCGTGCACGCGAAGCCCGCGCGCGTGATGAGCCGGTCGCCGTAGGCGTCAAAGGCGCGCCGAATCGTCTCCGCGCGGTAAGCGCGAAAGCCGCACGTATAGTCGCGCACGCCGGGCAGACGCAGGAGCCAGTGGAAAACGCAGCGCGCGCCCAGGCTCAAGAGTCGCCGCTTCAGCGGCACGCCGACCTGCCGGGATCCGGGGCGGTAGCGCGAGGCGATCACCACGTCGGCGCCTCGGGCGAGCTGCTCGAGCATGGCCGGTATCGTTTCGGGCGGGTGGGTGTTGTCGGCGTCCATGCTGACGATGACGTCCCTTGGATCATTGCTCCGGTCGAGGGCGGCGCGCAGGGAAGTGATGATGGCCCGACCCAGACCCCGGTTCGTCCCGTGCGAAACCACCTCAACCGGAAAGGGGGCCTCATATCGACGCACCACGTCGCCCGTGCCGTCTGTTGACCCATCGTCCACAACGATCACGCGAGGCGTGAATTCCGCCATCTTCTCGAACTCCCGAGCCGCCGCGTCGAGGAGATCGATGATGGCGTCCGCCTCGTCGTAAGCGGGGAGCGCAAGGATCACTTGACGACGAGGGACGGACGGAGCGGCATTCCGGCGTGCGGTTTCCACGATGGCGGTCTGCTCCGTTCCTCCGCGGCGCGGGGAAGCGGTCTAAGCGGTCTCGATCGTTTGCCGGGCCAGTTTGCAGGCCGCCGCGCGGTCTCCGGCAAACGGTCGAAGCCGCACGGTGAAGACCGTTCTCTTCGGCGGAACCTGGTACTCGGGGCGGGTCGCGGGGCCGCAGCTGGCGCCCCCGACGCCCGCCTGTCGATGATCGAGGTTGAGGATCACGGCGTTTCTCTTCTTCAACTCGCACGTGTGTTGGGCGGCGGCCAAGTCTTGCGCCGTGTAGTGCAGGGCGCTGACCTCGAAGAGCGGCGCCCCCACGGCCAGCATCCCAAGCCCCTGCGGCGACGTCAAGGCCGCCCAGCGCACGTCCGTCTTGTTTCCGTTCTCCTGGGGCATGATGTAGGGAACGTATTGCTCCGCAACAGACGTCGAGTAGAGGCCAATGGGGGCGCCTTCTTTCCGGTCGCGGTAATTCTCGCGGGGGCCGCGCCCAAGCCAGGTGAACGCGTCCAGGTCGCCCCGCAACGTCATGGTCAGGCCGATTCGAGGCAGAGGGGGGAGCTCGCCGAAAGGCTTGACCGTCGTTTTGACGACGACGTCGCCGCTGCCGTGGATCAGGTAGACGTAAGCGCAGTCAAAACCCCGGGCGGCCCCGGGCGCGGCGACGCGCGACTGGACGTCGACGCGGACGACCCCGTCCCGCAGCGCCCGCACTTCCACGTCCCGAGCCTCGTGCGCAAGGCGGTCGAGCCCCGCGGCGCGCCACTTGCGGGCGCCCGCCGGGTTCCAGTCGCCGCCCCCTTCGTCGTTGTCCGTGGGCGCGCGCCACACGTTCAGAAGCGGCCCGCGAAGCAGCAGACCCTCCTTCTCCCAGCGCCAGGAGGAGATGGTCCCGCTCGACTTGTCGAATTCCAGGGCGAAGCGACGCCCGCCGATCCTGATCTCGCGGGCGCTTTCCGTCACCGCCAGGCGAGGCATGTCGCCGATCCGAACCGTGGGCGCCGCGGGCGCCTGGAAGGGCATCGGGAACTGTTCCCAAGCCACGACGTGGCCTCTTGCGGCCCAGGCCGTGTCTTTCTTGAGAACGAAGCGCACCGTGAGGAAGCATTCGGCGCCGGGCTTCAGGTTGGGCTTCTTCACCGGGACCCGAAGCGCCTTGCTCTTGCCGGGCGCCAGGTCCATGGAGGGCAGCTTGCCGGACTGAAGGACCTTGCCGTCGCCTTCGAGACGCCACTCGATCCCTAGTTCGCTGAGACTCGTGAAGTCGTGCCTGTTCGTCACTTGGATGGGACCCTGCGCCGGGTTCTTCAACTTCAGCCAGACGGGCTGGATCACCTTCTTGTATTCCCACAGCGGAGGGTGCGGCGCGCGGTCCGGCCAGACGAGGCCGTTGATGCAGAAGTTGCGGTCGTTGATCTCGTCGCCGAAATCGCCGCCGTAAGCCCAGTACTCGGTCCCGTCCTCGGCGACCTTCTTGATTCCCTGGTCGACCCAGTCCCAGATGCATCCTCCGATCAGGCGCTTGTGGGCGTAAACGGCGTCCCAGTATTCGCGCAGGTTTCCGCAGCTGTTGCCCATGGCGTGGGCGTACTCGCACATGAGGACGGGCCGCGGGTCGTCGTCCTCGGCCAACTCGACCAGCGATTCCACCGTCGGGTACATCCGGCTGACGATGTCCACGTACGACTCTTTGAAGGCGCCCTCGTAGTGCACGGGACGCGTGCGGTCGCGGTCGTGGATCCACCCGGCTAGGGCGGCGTGATTGGGGCCCGCGCCCGATTCGTTGCCCAAGGACCAGATGATGACGCTCGGGTGATTCTTATCCCGCTCGACCATGCGAATGCCGCGCTCCATGTAGGCGCGGTTCCACTGGAACTCGCGCGTCGTCTCGTGGTAGGCCGCGTGCGACTCGATGTTCGCCTCGTCGATCAGGTAGATGCCGTACTCGTCGCAGAGGTCGTACCACTTGGGGTCGTTCGGGTAGTGGGAGGTGCGGACGGTGTTGATATTGAACTGCTTCATCAAGCGGATGTCGGCGATCATGGACTCGACCGTTACGGATCTCCCGCGGGTTTCGTGGTGCTCGTGGCGATTGACGCCTTTGAGAAGCGTCGGCTTGCCGTTTATGAGGAGCTGACCGTCGGCGATCTCCACTTGGCGGAAGCCCGTTCTGCAACTCACGGCCTCGATCGTCTCGCCGCCGCGGCGTTTGAGCGAGAGGACCGCGGTGTAGAGATGGGGCGATTCGGCCGACCATTTGGCGGGATCGGAGACGGGCGCCTCGAGGACGGCGAAGGCCTTGCCCGTCAGTTCGACTTGGATCGCTTGCGTGAGGGGGCGGATCGCCTGCTTGCCGCGGCCGTCGACGAGGCGCATTTCGACTTCGTACTCGCTCAGGTCTTCGGCGCCCCACGCGGTGACTTCGGCCCGCGCGCGCAAGGTCGCGTCGCGGCGCTCCTTGTCCAAGGCGGCCGTGACGAAGAAGTCTCGAATGTGGACGCTAGGGGCGGCCATGAGATAGGCGTCGCGGTAGATGCCGCTCAGCCACCAGTAGTCCTGATCCTCGAGCCACGAGCCGTTGCTCCAGCGGTAGACGCGTACGGCGAGGACATTCTTCTCGCCAGGCGGGCTGACGCAGTCCGTCACGTCGAATTCCGCGGTCACGCGACTTCCCTCGCTGTAGCCCGCCTTCTTTCCATTCACCCAGACGTGAAAGGCGGACTCGACCCCCTCAAAGACAAGAAAAACCCGCCTTCTTGCCCAATCTTCCGGAGTCGCGAACTCCCGGCGATAGGAGCCGGTCGGATTCTCGTCTTCCGGCACGCCCGGGTAGAGTTTCATCGGGAAGGGCATCTTCACGTTCGTATAGATCGGCTTGTCCCATCGTTCTCCGTACGAGTTCCTCTCCATCTGCCATGCGCTGGGGACGGAGATCTCTTCCCAGGCGCCTACATCGAACTCCGGACTGTCGAATCCCTCCGGAGCCGATCCCGGATTGGGCGCTAGATGGAACTTCCATTTGCCGTTGAGCGGGCGAACCCACGGCGACGCGGCCCGGTCGCGCGTCGCGGCGGTTTGCTCGTCGGGATAAGGGAGGAACGTGGCTCGGCCCGGCTCCTTGTTCAGGGCTACGGTTTGCGGGTCCTGCCAATCCGGGAGATTCGTCTTGGCGGTTTCCTGCATTCGATGGAACTCCTTCTGTCTTTTCTGTGCCTCTTCCTGCGTTTCATCGCCCGCCCGCGGGGCCGCCCTTTCTACCAGCCCGATCGACGCCCCCGCAAGACCAATAACGGCGGCGCCGTCTCCGCGACGCGCGTCGATCTCCGCGGGACGAACGCGCTCCTCCCGCTCTCATACTTCCCGCCGAAACTTCCGCTCCAAGGCGCGATCGAAGGAAGTGGGGCAGAGGTCGAGATCGCGTCGCGCGGGCGAGATGTCAAAGGAGCGGTCTTCCGCGAAGCGTTCGATCATTTCGGGGTTCAGCGGAGATCCAGGCCAGATCCGGCGCAGCGCCTTGGCGAACCAGAGGCTCGGCTTGAGCGGCAAGGGGATGACGAGGGGAGTCCGCGAACCCGAGGCGTAGGCCACCGCCTCAACCATATCGCGGTAGGCCATCGGTTCCGGGCCGGCGAGGGTGTATGTGTGTCGCGCCGTCGCGGGTCGCTCGAGACACGCCACGATGGCATCGACGAGGTCCCAGACAAACAGCGGCTGTACGAGATTGGCGCCCGACCCGAAGATGGGCAGGACGGGCGATCGCTTCATGAAGCGCGCCAGCCGCTCGATGTTCCGGTCGCTCGGCCCTCCGAAGATCATCGAGGGTCGCAGAATGGTCCATTGAATGTGGGAGGGCGCCGCCATCACTTCTTCCTCCCCCTTCTGGACCGTTTCGCGCGCGGGGGACTCGAAAGACGAGAAAAGGCGCGTGGAAGAGAGCGCGATGAGACGCACGGGCAGGACCCGCTCCGACAACGCTTCGATGAGGGCGGGCGCGAAACGGATGTGTGCGAGATGGACGACCGTGTTGGCGCCTTCGGCGGCCCTCGCGACGTCGCGAGGAGAGGCGGCCGATCCCACGATGATTTGCACCTTCGGGCTGTCGGGTAGCCGAACGCGATGGGAAGAAGTGTGAAGCAGGCACCGAAGATGCGCGCCCCTCTCCAAGAGACGCTGGGCGACGCGCTGGCCGGTGTGACCCGTCGCGCCGGTCAGAAGAATGGAAGTTGCATTCAATTGTCCAGGAACCATCTTCCCGCGAACACGACTGCGGCCGCCCCCAGGGGAGAACAGAAAGGCCCGAGAGGAGTGTAAGACTCGGTTACGATCAGATCAGTCCCACCGACCGGGTCGGCCCCCTGCATCGTCCGAGACACACTGGGGAACGTTCGCTCGGCGAAGGGGAGCAGTGGGGGAATTGCACTCGGCGCTCCTTCGGCAAGGTCGCCGCGCCCCTGCCGCATCAACGCGCCCCGGATCATGGGCAACGCGAGAGGAAGCAATCTGCTCAGCCGAGTCAGCGCGGGGCCCGGATCGCCGTATGAGCGCGCGACCACCGCCATGCCTTTGCGGGGCCCGCCAAAAGGGGCTTCCAGAAGGGGCAGCAAGGAATCGGCGCCGGCGGGCCGCTTTGGGTCGACCGGCTTCTTCCGGCCGGCGAGGGCCAGCCGTCTGTCGATGAATCCCTTGAACCATTGGTCTGAGCCTGAGACCATCAGGAATCCCTCGATCTGGGCGACGTACACCGCCCTGGGGCGGGAGGGATGCTGGATGACTTCGTAGTGATAACCCTTGTAGGTCTGCCGGGAGAGCCGGGCTTTGAAAGCGCGTCGCAGCGAGGCGAGCGATGTCTCCACAACGGAAGGATCCCGCATCTGGAATAGAAAGACCGTTTCGGCGCCGGAATCGGTCCTGCGGGACAAAGCGGACAACTCCGGGCCGAGAGCGGCCAGGACATCATCGACGTTCAGATCCAGGCTCTTCTCCATCGATTCCTGGAACTGTCTGAGTCCCTTCTCCGTTCTCGGACTGATCTCCCGCGCCATTCGAAGCATCAACCGTTTTACCTCCACAGGCGAGCGCAACTGGGCCGACCAGTATCCCCCAACGTCGCGCGTCATCCACCCGGGGGTCTGAAGGGGACCCGAAGACGGACGCGTCAAGAAGAGCAAACCCTCTTTCTTGTCCGCTCCGCGTCCTTTCACGACCGCCCGGTGATAGAAACCCTGACCCCGCATTTCCACACACACGGCGGCGAGGTCGAGGGATTCCAGTCCCGCCCATTCCAGCGCCGGCTCCATGAGGCGCCAGACGCCCCGTCGCGATTCCGCCTCGAGCTGACTCCAGAACGATCCTTTGCCCGAAGCGGCCAACGCGAGAGTCGACGCCGGCTTCAGCATGTCGTAGATCCGCTCGCCGTTGATGAAGACGAAAGCGTCGCTCGTCGAGTCGCGATGCCTCAACATGGCGCGCCACGCCGGACTCTCGGCCAGGCGCTTGCCTTCGCCCTTGGCCTTGGCGAAGCTCCTTCCGCGCGAGAGGTTCCGAGTCAGGAAATCTCGCAAGGCGTCGGGCGATGTGGCCACGATCAGGCCGTCCTCCCCGAACCAGGCTGAACAGAGAACGGACCCGTCCGGCCCGGCGTCGCCGTGCAAGGCGATTGCGTCTCCCGTTCCTTCGGGCTTGGGATCGCTCGCGGGCCGGCCCCAGGTTTCCCGGACGATCTGCCGCGCCCGCAGCCAGTTGGAGCCGAAACGGACCATCGCGTAGACGACGGCGCGCGGGCGGCGCGGACCGTCGGATTCCCCGCCGCTCGCCTCCGGCGCGATCTCCACCGCGAGGGCCGCTTCTCCCGTTGCGAGGGAGAGCAACTCCCGCGCGCCGCCCAGGCCTAGCCTCCTCGCGACCTCATCGAAGACGGGATTGAGCTGCTGCCGGCGCCAAGCCGCCGCCGCGGGATCCCTCCAAGCGCGGCAAGCGGCAGTCTCTTCCCAGCGCCGCCTGGAGCGTTCCAGGTCTGGAACCTGGATAAGGAGCGCCGTGTCGGCCGAGAACCACGTCTCCGGTTCCGTGACGCGCAGCGAGGGCCGCACCAATGCGCATGAGGTGAGTCCCATCCCCAGAGCGACCGATGGCCACAGCCGACGGCACGCGCGCCTTCCCGTGGAAAGCCAAGACATGATTGCCGCCTTTCTCTTGAGACAACCTCCCCGTCGCGGGCGTCCCGGCGGGCATTCTTGCGTGATTGCAGGGCAAAGCACAAACAAAATCGGGCCGCGCCACCCCTTCATCGGTCAGCCAGGGGGGGGCGGGCGGTCCAAAGTTCCGCCTTTAGGCGGCAGGTCGTTTGGGGCCTTCCTCTCAGACGGCAGGTCCCTGTGCGACTCTCGCCCCGCGAGGCAAAGGGATACGGGCTGAAGCTTGCACCCCGAACTTGCTGCGGGCTGAGGCCCCCACTTGGGACGCGCCCTGCCGGCCGAAACGTCTCTGTCGTCATTGAAGTCTCTGTCGTCGTTGATTCTTGACTTTCCCGGTCCCGCGTTTATTCTCCGAGGGAGTGGAGAGACTCCTCCTTGTTCCGGCGATTCTACCCCTCGGGGGGCACCATGAGTCCTGACGATCCTTGGCCGTTTTCCCTCGCTCTCGTCATGCCCGTTTACAACGAGGAGGGGTGCATCGGCGAGGTGATTCGTTCCTGGCGCGACGAGTTGTCCCGCTTGGGCATCGCGTTCCAGATGATTGTTCTGAACGACGGCTCGAAC
>DATKZW010000036.1:0-5626 GCA_035527775.1 Sumerlaeia bacterium
GTTGGATCGCCTGGATGGCGTCTTTCCAGGCGTCGAGGAGCGCACTGAGAAGATTGTCGAGCATGAAGCCGGTGAGAAATCCGCCAATGAAGCCCGCGCCGTCGAAGATCATTTGGACCGCATTCGACAGATCGTTCAGAGCGTTCACCGCCGTTTCGACCTGCGCGAGCTGGTTCTTGGCGTCTTGGTTCAGAAAGGGGGAAGGGACGGGGTATGTGTTATGCAGCCACGGCAGCTCGAAGGTCGAATCCGCCAGGGGGAATTCAACGAACCTGCCGCGGAGTCCCTGGTTCTCGCTGAAGGATCCCATGAGGCCGATGCACTGGTGACCCGGGGAGAGCGGCGTCCATGTCGCCGAAACGGGCGTGGCGCTCTGGGGCGCGATGACGGGCGTCTTTGTCTCGATGACCTCGAGGGGAAGACCGACCCCGTAATTGTGCTTGACGAAGCTGATCTCGAGTTTGAGCGAGTACGTCGAAGGATTGGTCACCTCGGCCGTGATCGTGACGGGAACGCCGACCGTGATCGGCAGGGGCGACATTCCGATGTGCCGGTTGACGTACGGCGCCTCGGCGTCGGGGAAGAGATCCAGCGTCGTAGTGGGCGTGGTGAACGTGACCTCGGCCGTGGTGGCGCGGGCGGCGTAAGTCCCGGCGAGGTCCAAGGCGGGGGTGAGCATCGCGTTGCCGACGACCGTCGAGCTCACGGAGGCCTCGGCTTTCCCCTCGAAGTCCGAGATGTCCCCGTCGACGACGTCGCCGATCGTGGCGTTCAGCCGGGTCTTGCGGCCCGGCACGGGGTCGCCGTTGGCGTCGCGCACGACAATGCTCACGGGCACGAGAGACGCGCCGTTGGCCGGCGCGAACCAACGTCCAGGCGTTGCCGTCAGCGACAGAACTTGATCCGCCGGGATGGAGCCCGGTTCCTGGTCGGGCGAAATCAGGAAAGGCAGGAACTCGGCCGCGCCCACATCGATTTCATTCCCCGTTCCGGTCACATTGTCCTTCTTGTGGTAAGGGCCGCTGGCGTCCCCCCACCAGTTGTGCGTGGCCTGGATCGCGCCTCCGTCCGATAACTCGACGCCGAAGGTCGCGTTGTCCTCGATCCGGCTCCATTCGATGACCGACCCGTCGGCATTGTCGACGTAGATGCCGGCTCTTTCGCTGTTGCGAATAATGCAGTTCGAAAGGTAGGCCTTTGCGTATTCAAGAATCAACGCGCCTTGCGACCCGCCGGCGTAGTCGATGGTCACGTAACTCAACCGCGACCCCTCGTTGCGCTCCCATTCCATGGCGAACGGGTTGGACCAGTCGAAGCGCAGAATGCCGGCGATGGCCACGCCGCCCCACGCGCCGGGTTCCTCAGTGATGCCGGTCAAGACGATGGGCTTGTCGACCGTCCCAATCGCCGTCAGAGGCCCCGTGCCGCCGATTCCCGCGCCTTGATCGAACTTGACCGTGACGCCCGGCTCGATTTGCAGCGACGCGCCCTCCACCGGACACAAGCCGCCGTAGACGTAATACGGAAGCCCGGTGTACTCCAAGACGGTCTCGGCGATCGGAAAGGCCTCCGCAAGGCCCACGCCGTCCACGCCGTTGCCGCTGGCCGTGAGGTCGCGCATCAAGGAATCCGGGGCCTGCCTGTCGAAAATCGAGGTCACGGTCAGATAGACGGCGCAGCCGACGTTATTCAGGAAGCTCGTGGAGCGGATCTCGCAGGAGCTGAGAACCGAGCCGTATATGCCGCTCGTGCCGCTCTCCCGGATCACGCAGTTGTCGACGGTCACCCTCGCGCAGTTGAGCGAAAGCGTCCCTCCATACCTCGCGTCCGGGATCAACTTCTTGCCGCCATACTCGAACGTGACGTAGCGGAAGGAACAGTCGTCGTTGATATCGTCCTCCTCGCCGTCGATCTGAACGTTCAGCCACGACCCGTGCGTTTTCGTCTGCCCGGTGAAGGTAATCATGCGATCCTTCGTCCCATGGGCGGTCAGTTTGCCGGAGACGTCGATCTGCGCGTCGGGGGCGAGCTCGACGGTCACGCCCGGTCGGATGGTGAGCGAGGCGCCCTTCTCGATATTCAGGTCTTCGGCGATCAGGTATGGCACGTCCACGTTGTCCCACACGTGATCTCCGGTCTCGATGTCCTCGGATTGGACGATCCCTCTTGGCGGGTCGCCCGCTTGCCAGCGCTGGAATGACCTTGCCGCGTCCGCGTTCCGGAAATCGGAACCGACAACGGTGAGCGGCTGGATAGCGAACGCAAGGACGAGGGATAGGACTGTGAACCGAGTTACTGTGAAGAATGGTGTCTCAAGGATCATCGTAGGCGCCTCCTGGAGCTTTGGCCCATGTTTGTACGAACCGCTCCTCTCTGTCAAGGCCAATGGATGAAAGAAGACATGCATGCACACGAAGATGCAGACGGCGTCAGGCGACTGATGCGGCGGGAACGGTCTTCGGCGACAGGGCCTATCCGCCCAATACTTGGGGACCGGGCAGCTCGCCCGCCGTGCGTCCGAGGCCGCCGCGGCTTCTCGTTCCGTTGGTGGGATCGTAGAGGGTGTCGGGGAGCTGCGGAATGACGACGCCGTAGTAAAGCTGAACGCCGCCGCCGGGCCACTCCTCGGGAAACCGGCAGTAATACGGGTAGTGCTCGAGGGCGGTTTCGACGAGGGCGGGACCGAAGGAGACCATGATGGCCCCTTTCGGCTGCCACGTTCGGTGCATGTAGTCGTTCGCCCACCAACCATTGTAGGGAAAGTAACGAAAGGTTGGTTTCCAGCCGACCCGCGCACTCCCCGCCTGCGGATAGTAGGGACTCTCGACGTTCGGCCAAAAGGGGTCGGGCGCGGACGTTGTGGTGATGTAGGCGACCGGGGTGCTGAGAATGGCCAGGTCGCCCATCCATTGCACGCCGGCCATGTCCGGAACGTTGTTGTAGTCAATGGCGTAGGCCTCGAGAGCGGTCCCCAGGCTCCGCATGTCGGCCTTCACGCGCGCGACCTTCGAGCGGACCTGGGCCTCGAGGAAATTGGGCACGGCGATGGCCGCGAGAATCGCGATGATGGCAACGACGATAAGAAGTTCAATGAGCGTGAAAGCGCTCGGCGCTGGAAGCCGGGTGCGGTTCTCTCTCTTCATGTTGTCTGACCCTCCCGTCATGTTGCCTGATCCTCCCGCGTCGGTTTCGCCTCTGCTGGAGCGCATTCCACGCGGATCCTCCGCCTGTCTGGTTCCCCTGTCAAGGACGGACTCCTGGCCCAGCCGAAACCGCGTCCATGCCTGCGCGCCTGCGCTCCCCAGAATCCCACACATTCGCCCCGCCCGACGCGCCGGAGGGGGTTGGCATGGCGATTATCTCATAAATGCCACGGCGCGCGCGTGGGCTTGCTCAGCATGCGGTTGGCCTCGTTGTCGTCGGGAAATCGCTCTCTCTCCGGGTCCCATCGCAGCTTGCGTTTCAGCATCATGGCGATGTTGCCCAGGTGGCAGATCGTCGCCGAGCGATGTCCCACTTCCACCGGCGCGGCGGGCTCCTTGCCCGTCCTCACGCCATCGAGGAAGTTCCGGTAGTGATTGTCGCTCCGGTAGAGATGGATCTCATTCGGCCCGATCTCGGCGCGCTTGAGCGACTCGGGATGCGTAAAGAATCCCCCATAACCCGTTTGCACCCAGCCTTCCGCGCCCTCGAAGCGCGCCCCCACGGCGTCGCTCCGCGTCTTGCAGTCGAGTTCGACGCCGTTGGCGTAACGCGCTCGGAAGTGCACTTTCGTCGCCGTGTTGAAGAGGCCGTCCTCGGGGAACTCGCCGCCCAGGTCCTCGACTTCCACCGGCCCCGTGTGGTCCGTGCCGTTGCCCCACTGGGCCATGTCGTTGGAGTGGGCGCCGAAGTTCGTGGTCTGCCCCCCCGAGTAGTCGAGGCCGAAGCGAAAGGTGTAGAAGCAGCGATCTTTGTGGTAGGGCGCCCAGGGAGCGGGGCCGAGCCACATGTCGTAGTCGAAGCCTTCGGGAACGGGCGTTGGTTCCCAGTCGCGCGGCGGGGCGGTCTTGTTGTTCGGCCCGACGACGGTGAGGATTCGCTTGAGTTCGCCGATCCGCCCGTTGCGCACGAGCTCGCAGGCGAAACGCGTCTGGCGGCTGGATCGCTCTTGGCTGCCGGTCTGGAAGACGATCCCGTGACGCCGAACCGCGCGGACCATGACACGCCCCTCGGCGATGGTGAGCGTCATGGGCTTCTCGCAATAGATGTGCTTGCCCGCCCGCGCCGCCATGACGGTCATCACCGCGTGCCAGTGGTCGGGAACGACGATCACGACCGCGTCGACGTCCTCGCGCGCCAGCGCCTCGCGGAAGTCGCTAGTGGCCTCGCACCCGCGGTACCGGCCGGGACGCGTCTTCTTCGCGTAGAACGCCTCGACCTCCTCGCGCGCCGGCTCGCGGCCGCAGTGCTGGCTCGGATCCTTATATCCGTAGCTCCCGCGATTCACGTCGCACACCGCCACGATGCGCGCGTCCTCGTTCTGCAGGAACCCGCGCATATTGTTGAAGCCCTGATTGCCGGTCCCGATGCAGGCGAGGTGAATGCGGTTGCTCGGAGCGTTCGCGCCGAAGACGGAGGAAGGAACCACCGCCGGAGCGCCAAGCAAGGCCGCCGCCGCCGGACCCGCGGTCTTCAGGAAATCGCGCCGAGTCGTCTGACGCCCGGCTTCTCGCCGTGAATCCCTCATTCCTTCTCTCCTGCTTGTCTCGTTTCCTTTGGGCGCGACCATTTGACGACTTGCGCTTTCAACGCCCTTGGAATCGATGAGACGTCCTCTGGCCCGAACGACGGTTCGCGGCCAGAAGATACTGCGCCATGGGCGCCGGCGATGGGTCGCATGCTTCATTCAGCGTTGCGGGAAGCGGCTGGCCGACCGCGGCCTCGACGTGGCGACGCAGTTCCGAGCGGACCTCGGGGCGCTGTTCGAGCACGTTGTCGGTTTCCCCCGGATCGGCCTCCAGATCAAAAAGCGATTCAGGCCCCTCGCGAAGCGACGCCGCGAATCAAGGGCCGAACTGCAGAATGTCGCCGTGACTCTTGCTGCCGTTGGTCGCATCGTAGCGCAGTTCCGGGTAGGTGGGGTTCTCCACGCTGGCGTACATGGGAACGGTGGCGCGTTGCAGGGTGGGGAAGACGAGCGACGGCCCCCCGCTGCCGATGACCCATTGCACCGACTGGTTCTCCTCCCCGCCTAGGAACCACCCGGTGTGGTTGTAGCAGTCGTAGGCCTTGCCGATATGGGCGATCGTGACGTAATTGCCTTCGTACACGGGATGGCCGCCGGGGCCTGTCCACGTCGGATGGAAGGCGGGATACTTCCTTCGGTAGTAATAGGTGTACAGACCGTATCCGGTCCCGGCGCCTCCCTGGCCCTCCGACCCGAACTTGAGGGAGTAGGGATCTCTGAGGAGCGAAGTCATGTACGCAATGGGGGTCGTCAGGAAGTACGAGAGAAACGTGACCTCATAGTTCACGTCCGAGGGATAGTCCTTGCCGTCATCGGAGTTGTAGTAGAGGGGATAGGCGCCGTAGTCCACGCGGTAGGCCTCGATCACGGTGGTCGTGGAGCGCAAGTCCGCCTTGA
>DATKZW010000037.1:0-4162 GCA_035527775.1 Sumerlaeia bacterium
CGAAAGTACAGATTGACATCCTGGGCAGATATGGCCGTCTTCATGATGGAACGAAGGAGGCGGCCATGTTTGTCCGAACCAAGAGGCGCGGCGAGCGAACCTACTTGTTGTGGCGAGAACTTGGAATGGATCGCGTGCTTACGAATCTTCTCGCCGAGCGCAAGTTCGGGTTTGACGTCGAACGGGCCGTTTTCCTCACCGTGTTGCATCGGCTGTTCGATCCGGGCAGCGATCGCGCCGCGGAGAAGTGGAAGGAGCGCTGCGCGATCCGCGGCGCGCTTCCATTCTGATAGGCGCTCTCGTTAACGCCTCGTCTCGACGAGGCCCCCCCCCCCCCGAAGGCCCGCTGGGAATCTGTCCGCATAGGACTCCTTTGAACGTCCCACGGGAATGGCCTCGGGATGGGGGCCGCCGGTATGATCCCCACATGGATTGAATCGGGAAAGAAAGGGGAAGGCTTGCTCGTGCGCTCGTTTCGCGAAGTTCTCGAACGTTACGATTCTCTCTGGGAAGAAGCGGAGACTCTGGTCGATATCTATTTCACCCAGTACCGCCGGGCCGGTCGCCAAGGGGTTTGCGCCGAGGGGGGCGCCGCGGCTCCTCAGACGAAGAAAATGGAGACGCCGGACCTCAAGGAACTGAACACGGCCGTCGCCGTATTGAAGCGAATTCAGGACGCGCGCCGCGCGATCCATCTCGACGCGATCAAGCTGGAGGTCTCCTCTCGCGATGCCAAGAGAAACCAAGGCAAAGAGAAACCCGACCCAATGGACAACCGGGAGATTTCTCGAATACTTAGACTCCTCGAGGAGAGTAACGGATCAGAAGAGACTGCTGACGAGGGAGAGGTGTGAACGAGACATCCAGCTTTTCGCCGTCCACTGTTTTTCCCGGCACGTTCGCCTTCCCTTCGGGCGCATGCATCGCGAGCTCTTCCGCTTATACCGCAAAGCGCAGCGCCGCGGGCCGATTGAAGAGAGACCTCGTCGGCGCGCCGCCGTCGCCGCGCCCCGCGGCGCGGCCAAGTCCACCCTCAAGACCCTCGTATTCCCCATTCACGCCGCCCTCTACGGCCGGGAAGGATACATCATCATCCTCTCCGCAACCCTCAAGCAGGCGCGCCAACGCCTGCGCAACATCAAGACCGAACTCGAAGCGAACGAGCGCCTGGCGGAGTACTTCGCCGAAGAGCTCGCTCGCAGAGGAGCGTGGAGCGCAACCGGCATCAACGTCAACGACGTCCAGATCGACGTCTTCTCCGCCGGCACGGAGCTGCGCGGCATCTCCTATCGGCAGTGGCGGCCCACGCTCGTGCTCCTCGACGACGTCGAGGACAGCGAGGCGGTGCGCAGCGCCGAGCAGCGCGAGCAACTCCTCGATTGGTACAACGAGGTCATCGAGAACATCGGCGACTCCTACACGGCCATCGAGATCATTGGGACGCTGCTGCACCCGGACTCGCTCCTGGCGAACCTCCTGAAGCGCCCCGATTTCGAGGCCCGCGTCTTTCGCAGCATCGAGCGCTTCGCCGAACGCCAGGATCTCTGGGAGCAGTGGCGGGAGTTGTACGCGAACCTGGAGGACGAGAAGCGCCTGGAGACGGCGCGCGACTTTTTCAACCGCCGCCGCGCCGAGATGCTCCGGGGCACGCGCGTTCTCTGGCAGGCAAAAGAGGACTACTGTGATCTCATGTGCCAGATGGTCGCGATGGGGCGCGCGGCTTTCTTCAAGGAAAAGCAGAACGAGCCCGGCGCGGCCGAAGACGCCTTCTTCGACCTCTCGCGCGCCGTTCGCTTCAAACTCGAAGGAGACGGGATCCGGATTCTGGAAGGCGCCAGACCGTAACGCGGGCGTCAGACTGGAGACGGGAACAAAGGAGCGCCCGGGACAGTGACATCGGAAACAAACGACATCCTCCGCGTCGTGGACCTGACCGTGGCCGGTTTCCTTGATTCCGCCACCGGCCGGGCCTCGCGGCGCGACAAGGGCGACTACGCCGCCATCGTCACCTGCGGCCTCGACCGCGCGGGCCACCTCTACGTTCTCGACGTCTGGCTGAAACGCGCAAGTCCAACCCGGCAGATCGCCGCCATGTTCGACCTCCATGAGAAATGGAACTACGCCCTCTTCGGCCTCGAAACGAACTGCTTCCAGCAGCTTCTCCTCCTCCCCATCGAGGAGGAACGCGAACGCCGCAAAAAGGCGAACCGCCCCTGGCAGCTCGCCATTCGCGAAGTCCACCACAGCCAAAACAAGGAAATGCGCATCGCCACCCTCGAGCCCCTCGTCGCCAACGGCTGGCTCCGCTTCGCCCACGACCTCCCCGAGCCCTTCTGGGCGCAGATGCAGAGCTTCCCCAACGCCGACCACGACGACGCCCTCGACGCGCTCGAAGGCGCGGCCTCCCTGCTGCGTTCCATGCAAATGGAAACTCGAGGAGGGAAGAGACGCGGATCGGTCCGGAAACTCGCCGCGTTCTGAGAACCGACGGGTTGCAAAGTCTATTGGGGCGCTGGGCGGCGCCGCCGCGGAAAGCGCGCGCGGTCTCCCTTGGGGAGGAAACCTGGCCGACGCCAAGGTCCTCGACGAGGCGCGCCTTCAAGGCAGGGTCAGGCGGATCGCCGCGTCCTTCGCGAAATCGAGGCAAACAACCCTCTTCGCGCTTGACACGCGCCTGCGCCCGTTCATAATGGATTCGCAGAACGCGTCCGACCGCAAGCCAAATCCCGAAGCTCCGCGCACGCGCGAAGCGACTTCGTTCAACCCGAGTTCTTGCGGTCGTTGCGCGCCGCAGAAACCCCTAGACCGTTGGCATGGAAGCCCGTGACTCTCTACCGCCTTTTCCCGGCTGTGGTCGCGATAGTGTCAGTCTTGCTCTGCTGGCAGTGTAACTGGAGAGATGCCCCGTCTGCCGGTTGGTGGCTTGCTGTATGAGCCTCCCCCCGTCAGTTGGACAGGAATTGGCCCGAATTGAGGAGGATTACGTCGAAATGGTCGCGGAAGGTGTTCCAAGATCTCGATTCGTAGATATTGTGGCGTGGATCTTCATAGTGATGAGCAGTCTCGCCGTGCTCTCCACACTCTTGCAGAACCTCATGGTCGCTCTTGTTTTTGACACGCAGGGAACTGTATCGGCCCTCGCAGATGACATCGCCGAGATGCCTTTACCCCTGCGCATGATCTTCACTCACATGCGCCTGTGTTTCTTCGGGTGGTTTCTGGCGTCACTCGCGACGTTGATCTCATCAATTGGGCTGTACCTCAGGAAGAGGTGGGCGCGTCTTTTCTTCATCGCGATCATGGCCTTCGGAATCATTGTCGCCATCGGCGTCGTCGCTCTCCAGTTTTTCATCTTCCGAGACTCTACTCAAGTATCATCAGACTACGAGTCGTTCGCAATTGTCATGTGTTATGCAATGGGTCTGTTTACCCTTTTCCTGATTGCCGTCTTCCTTTGGATAATCAGGAAACTCACATCGGAGCAGATCCGCGAGGAGTTTCGCGGCAAGCCATTGTCCGCCCAACCTGCGCATACAACGGACGCGGCTACGCCGAGCCACTGATGCGCAGAACGTTGAACGAAGCCGCTTTGCGGCGGGTGGCTGAAAAGCCACAGTTGCGGCGTCGCCCTTTCTTGGTCCGGCATCTTGGGAACCGGCGTGTCCCTTTCGTCGAGCCGCAGCTGGTCGCGCGCTCGGTGATAGGGGCGAACCAGCACTCGAGGTGGTTAAGCCACGAGCCGTAGTCGGGGGTGTAGTGAACGTGGCAGCGGGGCCGCGCCGCAAGCCGCCTGGCAACTCGGTGGAGCCGACCCGCCTAGTTGCCGCAAGGCGCCGCAAAGGGAAGATTGTCTTGCCATCCAGGCTGACGTAGAGTGAAGACATGCCGCCCCTGACGGCGGGCGGTTCACCGCGAGGCCGTTCGTTGCGGCAAAAGGGCGCTTTAGCGTCTTGACGTCACGGCATTACAGCGTTACTCCTGCCTGTGGAGGCGATTCCCATGAGTGAAACTGCCAAGCGTTCCACGATCTACTTCAAGGCGGGGCTTCACCGCGCCCTTCGAATCAAGGCCGCTGATACCCAGCGCAGCATGTCTGATCTCGTAAATGACGCGGTTCAAATGGCTCTGCGCGAGGACGAGGAAGACCTCTCCGCCTTCGAGG
>DATKZW010000038.1:0-8157 GCA_035527775.1 Sumerlaeia bacterium
CGCTTCGGTCATGGCCCGCGCATTGATTCGCCTTCTGGCCCGGCGCGACAATCGCCAAAGAGTCGCGAGAAGAACGGCCAGCGCAAGGAGCGCGAGCCACTGGTATAGAAGACCGGCCAGCGCGAGAAAAGTGTAGACCACGCCGCACAAGCCAACCCCCATGACGAACCAGAGGGCGAGCTCGACGAGGCGAGGAACGTAGATCTCGAAACAGGAGACGAAGAACCGGCCCACGAGCATCATCAACGCGAGCCCCGCGGCGCCGATGCCGACGTCGATCCAGGTCTCCGCGCCCACGAGCCAGTTCCACGAATGGGGCACGAAGAGAGCGCCGTAGACCCGGGCGAGCGGCGCGAAATGGCCGGCTGGGCGGAGCCACGGGATCGGCCCGGTGAGTCTGGTCGGCGATCCCAGAAGCAGCCAGGTGATGAGGAGCGCCCAGGCGAGCAGGATCGTTCCGAGGACGATGCGCGGCGCGTTCCACTTCACGAGGTCGCCGTCGGGGCGCCAGAAGGGGCGCGGCGCGTCCGGGTGGTCTTTGGGGAGTCTGATCCGCTTGTCCCGCATGTCTTGAGTTCTAGTCTTGGCGCCGTCATGGAACACGGATTGGGCGTATGACACGGATCCGACGCATCTCAGGCCGGGGGCCGTCTTGTCCCTCGCCCCCTTCAACGGGTTCCGCCCTGAGCGAGTTCCTCGTCCGATTTGGGGACGAAAATTCGCATGTTGAAACTCTTCGTCTGAAACGAAGCGTCGCGATGGTCCAGAGCCTTGTACTTCTTCTCAATGGCGGAACGGATCTCAGGAGAGAAGAGAATGAGAGGACCGGGTTGCGAAAGCGAGGCCTTCTCCGTGAGTGGGGAGTAAGATCGGCTGTCGGCGGCGATGACGATCGGGATCTTGCCTTCGAGGAGCTGCTGCTCGATGCGCTGCACCTTGCGCACTCCGTCGCCGGGCCGGTTCTCTTGCCGCTCGAGCATGTACTTCATTTTCCAGAGGAACAGCTCGGAGTACTCCTCGGCCAGAAGACGCCCCGTCGCAAAGGCGTAGAAAGGATGCGCGAGAATGCGATCGCCCGGCTTGCTGTAGCGATCGATGAAATGCTCGACGCGTCGGAACCGATCTTCGCCGTGCTCGAATTGCTCCTCGGCGAGCGTCATGCGCACGAAGCGGGCGCCGGCCAGGCCGACGCTCAGCGCGACGAGCGCAAAGAAGACAATCTGCGGGGCAAACGACGTGTCGCGCCAGAAAGGCTCGCGGAAGAAGCGCCTGTGCGTTGCGGGGTAGAAGAACTGGCAGACGAAGTAAGCGCCGAAAAGCGCCACCATCGGCTCGCCGATGGTGAAGATGTAGTCCATCGTGCCGCCCTTGGTCACGAAGACGATGGAAAGGACGAATATGAGCGCGTACCAGACCAGAAACTCGCGCTCCGGCCGCGTGTCGGTCCGGTTGTAGAGGATCAAACCCAACAACGCGAGGAGGACGTAGCCTCCTTCCCAATGCAGGATGTTGCTTCCCTCGCTGAGCAGCTTGCCCCCCGCGTACCTCCAGAAACCCTCCTTCGGATAAGACCCCACCTGATTGAGGATGACGTTCTCGAGGTACGCCCCCGTTCGAATCTGGTAGTAGGCGATGACACACGCGAGGATTGCGGCGAAGGGAACGGCGAAGCGCGGAAAAAGGCGCCGAGGATGGCGTACGGCGAGATAGACGAGACATCCCAAGGCGTAAGGAGCGGCGGTCATATTCGTCAGCGCGGCCAGGGACATGAGCGCCCCCGCCGCGAGCATCCCCCGGGGCCGCAACGGGAGAAAGAACCAGAGGGACCCGAGGAGCCAGAACACTTCGAGCGGCTCGCTCTGGTACTCCAAAGTCCACCAGAACCCGACGGGGATGATCGTGTAGATCAGGGCGGCCGCGGTTCCGCCGTAGGGGGTCTGGGTCAGGCGACGGCCCAGCAGGTAGATCCACCCCATGGTCAGCGCGTGCAACATCATGCTGAAGACGCGGACCGTCATCAGGGGGTTCTGCCACAGCCTGCCGAGGCGGATAAGCAACGATCCCGTGACGAGATGCAGGGGCGGCTGCGGCGAGAGGAAATCGCGGTAGATCCTCAGTCCGTCGGCCATGCGAGCCGAGGTGTAGAGATAGTTGCCGTCGCCGAGATCGACGTAGGCCCACGTCAGGGAATGGGCCACGACCGCGCAGTAGACGACGGCAACGCCCACGGCGAGCCCGGCGGCGATCCATTCGTCCCGTTTGCGGACGGTCTCTCGGTCTCTCGGGGGCCTGCTTCGGGTTCGTTTGCCCCGGAGACTCTCTTTGAGCCCCTCAACGCCCAATTTCATGGTCTCCAGAACAGGCATGCGTCGAGATCCGGGTCGGGATGGAAATGGCGGCGCCGTGCGGCAGGCCGAGCCGCGCCTACGCGGCGCGCAGGCGTTCTGTCAAGTGCGCAAACACAGGGTCGGGCACAACGTCGACGTCTTCTCGGGGGCCTGCTTCGGGCCGTGACGAAGGCGCTTCCCGGCCGTCCGGCCCGTCACCCGTGGTTTTTCCAGAGGTTTTCGGGGTAGACGCCCTCGGCGATCCACTGACGAACGCTCGCTTCGGCGGTGGTCTTGTCATCGTGGTACGTCATGCCGAACCATCGGTCGTTCGTGTGCAGGACTTTCACGCGCGCCCGTCCGGAAGTGACGAGGGTGTCGACGACGGTGGGGATATAGAGCTCGGCCTTCGGTTCAGTCCCGCGCTCTTTCAGAAAAAGGGCGAAAAGCCGTTCGAGATGGTCGAAGATGGACGGGGTGAATCCCCACATGTTCATCGAGACCGTTTCGTTCCCAGTGAGGTGGTGGGCTTTGCGGTCCGCGTCCAGAAAACGCGCCCCGTCGCCGTTCCTCTCGATGGCGGTCCGCTCGACCACGGTCTCCAGAAACCCGTCGGCGCTGACGCGGCAGATGCCGCGGGCCACCGCGCCGAAGTCCGAAAGCGTCTGGCGAAGCACGAACCCCACCATCGAGTAATCGGCCATCTCCCCGTCACGAGCCGATCGGAGATGATCGGCCAAAGCCTGAAACGAGTGGGGGCCGTAGAAGTCGTCGGCGTTCACCACGGCGAACGGCTCGCGGATCACGGGCGCGGCGCACAAAATGGCGTGGCCCGTTCCCCAGGGACGTTCCCGGCGCGGAGGGACGCGAAAGCCCCGCGGCAGGCCGTCGAGTTCCTGGTAGGCGTACTCGACGGGGACTCTCTCCTCGAACTTGTCCCCGATCCGCTCCCTGAAGGCGTCCTCGATGTGGCGGCGGATGACGAAGACGAGCTTGCCGAACCCCGCGCGCAAGGCGTCAAAGACGGCGTAATCGAAAAGGGTCTCGCCCCCCGGTCCTATAGGGTCGATCTGTTTTAGTCCGCCGTAGCGGTTTCCCATCCCCGCGGCAAGCACAAGCAGCGTCGGTTTTCTCATTAGTCCGGTTCCGGTTTCCTTTCCACTCTGGTCCCGCGCAGGGCGAGGCTGAGGAATCTTAACCGAACGCCGGGGGGAATGTCAACCCGTGGCGACACCCGAGGCGATGCGAATCGTGGGTCCATCCCGGGTTCTTGGCCTGTAGGCGCTGCGGGGCACGCGACGCCTGCGGTTGCCGCGTTCGGCCCGCTTTCCATCTGGGTAGTCGGGGAGCCGGCCCCCTTCTCGGTCATCTTTGCTTTGTGGCCTCGAAGAAGATGTCGGCGCCTTTCTTCGGCGGGTCGCTCTCGCAGAGAGGACGCAGCCACCGCTCATACCACCAATTGATGGGCGAAGCAGGAAAAAGGACCCAGTGGCCCGTCATCTTGAAGGTGATCAACCGGGGAACGCCAAGGTAGTGGGCGAGATCGAAGGCCCGCGTGGCCCGGGGCGTCATGTAATAGCGCCACGCCTCGACCCGCAGACTGTGCTCCGCCAAGCGCCGCTCCCACTCGGCAGGGGAATGCAGGTGGTAGTGGCGCGAGTGTCCATTGAACCACCGGCCGTAAGCCTTGGCGAGTTTGCGGAGTCCCGCCCGCCTCAGCAGCGTGGACCCGAGCAACATGCGGGCGAACAGGCGGCTGGGAACCCCGAAGAGAAACCTTCCTCCGGGCCGCAGCACGCGGCTGACCTCGGCGAGAAGCGCGTCGAGATCCGGGACATGCTCCACGACGCAATTCGCGACGACGGTGGCGAACCGACCGCTGGCGAAGGGCAGGCGCGTCCCGCTTGCCACGAGAGCCTGGCGGCAACTCCCCCGACGCGCCGCGAGGCCGACTTCGCGGGGATCCACGTCGACGCCGACGTCCAGGGGCTCGGCAAAAGCTATCTTCGCGAAGAGCCCGTCGCCGCACCCGAGATCGAGCACGGGACGCTCGAGGGGGGCTGCGCGGGCGAAGAGCCGGCATTCAATGCTTCGGATCAAGGCGCGAAACGGGGGCGTCTCGCGCAAGTGCTCGCGCAGGAAATCCCGTTGCGCCGAGTGAACGATCGTCGGATCTTCGCGTTCTGGCGCGTCAGATTCTCGACGAAGCGGCGCCGACCGGACCGGAACGCGTTTCCCCCGTTGCTGGAGGAGCCGCTCGAACATCGCCAGGTAGAGGTCCACCGTCCGCTCCAGAGAAAAATGCTCGCGCACTTCCTCGGCCGGCCGAACGTACTGCTCGCGATGGAGAAGAACATCGGCAACCGCTTCGGCGAGGGCTTTGGCGTCGCACCGAGGCGCGATCCGCCCCATGCCGGTCGTCTGGATCGGAACGCGCACGCCCGGCAGATCGCTCGCCACGACGGGCGTCCCGCAGAGCATGCTCTCGACTTGGACGAGGCCGAAGCTCTCCGTGCGATTGATGCTCGGCAGCACGGTCACGTCGCAGGCGCCGTAGAAGGTCGCCATCGCTTCCGTTTCCAGCATGCCGAGGAATTCCCAGCGGTCTCCCAACCGCTCGATCGCGGGCATGAGGCGCGCGTGGTATCCTTCTTCGCCGATCACGTTTTCGCAGTCTCCGGCGAAGAGGACCCGAATGTTCCCCCCCAGCCGCTCTTCGATAAGAGGCAGCGCGCGCACCAAGTACCCCAATCCCTTTTCTGCGGCGAAACGAGCGGCGAAGCCTATGAGCCGTTCGCCGCGAGGGGCGTGTCGACGGCGGAACGCCTCGACGGCGTTGGGCGGGGGCTCCCCCACAACGATGGGCGGCGGGATGACTTCGCGCTTGCCCGGAAACTTGCTCAGAAAGCGGCTATAGTTGGCGTAGTCCTCGGTGTATGCCACGATCCGATCCACCATCGAGCCGGCAAAACAGTTCGAGGCGAACACCACTTCGTCCGCGACGCGGTTCACCACCGAACGAGGAAGCTGCACGTCGCAATGGTACGTAGCCGTGATGGGCCTCCGGGCGAGGCGAGCCAGGAGGGGCAGTTGCACGGCCTCGAGCGGCGTATTCGGAAGGTTCATGGCAACGATGTCGGATTGACGGATCAGGGGCCAGGCCTGGAGCGGGTAGCCCGGCATGATGGCCCCCTTGCTGATCCGAAAGGCCATGGGAACCCGGACCACGCGCACGCCGTTCAGCTCCTCTTCGAGGCATAAGGCCGGATCGTAGCGGGAAGTGAGAACGGTCACGTCCTGCCCGCGCCGCGCCAAGGCCTCGGCCAGCCTTTGCACATAGACGGTGATGCCCGAGATATAGGGCCGGTAGTAGGTCAAGGCAAATAGAATCCGCAAAATCCGCCGCTTTCTTTCGCGCCGGCGAGGGGGCTGGGCCACCGGAAAACCGTGGGGGATCATAGACGAGGATCTCTCGAAACTCAAGCGCAAGAAGTTCGTGGAAAAGCCGCGGTGAGCGCCGGGCGGCGAGGGGCGAATGCGCATCGTTCCCTGTCGTCGGCCAGGAACCGCTCGGAAGGCCCGGCCATGCAACGTCTTGGGCCTGCGAGCCTTGCGGCGCGGGAAACCCCTCCTACCGCAAGTTTCCCCTTGTATTCTGAGGCCGGCCCAAGTAGGGAGAATGGCGACGAATCGACCCTGAGAAGGAGCGATGGCTCAGAAACCCTCTCGCGAAACCACCGTTCACGCCGCCCGCGCCCTGCGCGGGCTGGGCGTGCTTCTCGCCGCCGGGTTGACGACCTTCGTTCTATGGCGTCTGCCTCAACTATCCCCCAGCTCCGACACTCGAATCGAGAGTCTTGCCTGGGTTCTCGCCATTCTTCTCTACTTGTCAGCGATGGCGTCCTGGCGTTTCCCTTTCAGCTGGAGTCTGCGTGATGCCCTGCGGAGCCGCCGTTGGGAACTCCTGACCCTGCTGGCCGTCTGCCTGGTGGGATTCGTGGTGCGGGCGTGGCGTTTGGGGGATATCCCCCATACGTTGGGCGGCGATGAATGCAATTTCGGAGGAGACACGCTCAAGGCGCTGCGGGGGGAGTATCGCAACCCCTTTGTTACGGGAATCTGGGGGCAGCCGACGATGAATTTCTTCTGTCTCAGTTGGTCGGTCCGACTTCTGGGACGCACGGCCGTTGCCCTGCGTCTGCCGTGGATGCTCGTCGGCACGCTTTCGCTGTTCGCCGCCTTCTTTCTGGTGCGCCGTCTGAAGGGGACGCGCCTTGCCTTGCTCACCACGGCCCTACTGGCCACCTACCACTACCACGTCCATTTCTCCCGTCTGGGCACGAACAACATCTCCGATCCTCTTTTCGGCAGTCTGATCCTTCTCTTTTTCTATCGCGGCCTTGACGGGCGAAAACTCCTCGACTGGGCGATTGGCGGCGCGATCTGCGGGGCGGGATTGTACTTTTACACGGGGGCGCGTTTTTTCCCCATTCTCATCGCCATGATTGTCGGATACATGCTTGTGTATGACCGACTGGCCTTCCTGCGCAGGCACTGGATGGGCTTGCTCATCTTTCTCGGAGCTTTCCTCGTGGCCGCTGCGCCGATGATCCAATACGCCTTGCGGCATCCCAATGAGTTCAATGCGCGGCTCAACCTCGTCGGCGTTTTCCAGAGCGGCTGGATCGAACGCGAGATGGCGGCGCGCAAGACCGGCCAGATTGCGATTCTCGCCGACCAGTTCCGCCGCGCGGCTCTGGCGTTCAACTACTACCCCGAGAAAACGTACCACTACGCCCTTCCCCAGCCCTTCCTCGATCCGCTCTTCGGCGCGATTTTCCTGCTGGGGCTCGGTTATGCGGCCCTGCGAGCGCTGGGGCCGAGAGCCGACCGTCGGATCGCGCCTTTTGTGGCGTGGTGGCTTGGGGTGACTCTCCTGGCGGGGACGCTGACGCAACCCACCCCAAACTCCCCGCGGCTTCTTACGCTCGCCCTGCCGGTCTGCTTCTTTGTGGCGCTTGGGATGGATCGCGCGCTGACGCTGGCGAAGGACGCCTTCCCACGGATCCCCACACGTGCGCTTCTCGTATGCGGATGGCTCTGCTTTTCCATCATCAGCCTGAAAACGTACTTTGTCGATTTCAGCCCTAGGAACTTGTACGCGGGCATACACTGGCTCATCTCCACGGATATCGCGCCGAGGATGAACGAACTGGCGCCCACCCACCGGATTCACTTCTTTGGCGCCCCCGCGATGTACTGGACGAGCCCGACGCTTAGGTTTCTTGTGCCTGAGGCCGAAGGGGGCGATGTGCTCGAGCCGCTGAAGGGGCCGGCTCCGCGAGACATGGTTCCAGAGGCAGGGGCGGCAGCGTTCGTTTTTCTCGAGGCCCGTCTCGGGGAATTGGAGCAGGTCAAGAAGACCTTCCCCGATGGCATTACCGAGACAGTGACCGTTAATCACGACGGGCGCCCGGTTACTGTAACCCTCTATCGCGTATCGCGGGCTGAAGAGCCGGGCGGCGCCAAACCCTGAGGAACTGGGCGCCCAGGCCATGACAGATACAGATTCGGCTTGGAGTCTCCAGCAGAGAGGGAGAACGCGGAGGCAGCATGGGCGTCTTGCCCCGGAAACACGGGCTGGGAGCCCGTGCCACATTCGTTCAGTTGGGGACTCTTGGGCGTGTGCCCGATAGACCGCAAGGCGGGGATTAGGGTTTCGGCAGAATGCGTCGCAGCGCTCTCATTCCGCTTATTGCAGTGACGGTCGGCTTGGCTGCGGGCCAAGGTCTCTTGTGGTCGGCGGGAGGCGGCACGGGCCGCGGCGATC
>DATKZW010000039.1:0-3706 GCA_035527775.1 Sumerlaeia bacterium
AGAGCCTCCGCGGGAGCGATCCGCAGGCCGCCGTTTACTGGCTCGTGCGCATGTTGACCGCGGGCGAAGACCCCCTCTTCATCCTGCGCCGCATGATGGTCTTCGCCGCCGAAGACGTCGGCAACGCCGACCCGCGCGCCCTGCAAGTCGCCGTCGCCGCCTTCCAGGCCTTTCAGCATCTCGGCCAGCCCGAAGGCGAGATCCCGATGACGCAGGCGGTGGTCTACTTGGCGACGGCCCCCAAGAGCAACTCCTCCTACAAGGCCCTGAACGCCGCCCGCGCGGAAGTCAACCGAACCGGGTCGCTCCCCGTGCCTCTGGTGATCCGCAACGCGCCGACGAGGCTCATGAAGGATCTCGGTTACGGCGACGGGTACCAGTACGACCATGACTTCGCCGATCACTTCGCGCCGCAGGAATACCTGCCTGACGAAATCGCCGGCAGTGTCTTTTTCAAGCCGGGAGAATTCGGTTTCGAGCGCGACATCGCGCGCCGCATGGAGTGGTGGGACGCCCGGCGGCGCGAGGCGGAGGGAGCGGGGCGGGCCCCATCCGGCGGGACCGGAAATGCGGCGTCTCAGGGCCGGGACAAGGCCGCAAAGTCCACGCATTGTTCTTTGAGAGCTCGCAGATCTCGAGCAGCGAAAAGCTCGCCCCGGCGACCTGCCCGGGCGGCGCTAAGACGAGCGAGAAAGGGAAAGCGATGAACCGAGACGCGGCGGACAAGGGACGCGTTATACCGCGCAGGCAGTTCCTCGAAGCGAGTGCGGGGGCGTTCTCCGCCGCGGGCCTGGCGTCGTGCGCCTTTCGCGAGGCCACGCTCGAGAATGAGGCCACGAGGAAAAGACCCAATGTACTCTTTCTCATGGACGATCAGCATCGCGGCGACTGTCTCGGCTGCGAGGGGCATCCCGTGGTCCAGACGCCCAACCTCGATCGGCTGGCGCGCGAGGGAGCCCGGTTTCGGCGGGCTTACTCGAGCCTGCCCTCCTGCCTGCCCGCGCGCATGACGCTCCTCACGGGGCAAAGCCCCTGGGGACACGGCTTGCTGGGATACTCCGCAATCCCCGAACGCCTGCCCATCTCGAAACCGCGGATTTTCGGCGAGAACGGCTACCACACCCACGCCGTCGGCAAGATGCACTTCCAGCCCCAGCGCAACACCCACGGCTACCATCGGACGATTCTCGAAGAAGGCTGGCACACGCGCCTCAAGACCGATTTCAAGTGCGATTACACCCAATGGTTCGACAAGACGGCGCCCAACAAGAACCTGAACGCCACCGGACTCGGCTATACGGATCATCGCTCACGGCATTTCCCCTTTGACGAATGCCTGCACCCGACGAACTGGACTGCCCGCCAGGGAATCGAGTTCCTCGAGAACTACGACGGGGCAAAGCCGTTTTTTCTCAAGATCTCCTTCCAACGTCCCCACCCGCCCTTCGACCCGCCTAAGCGATTCATGGATCTCTACGCCGACGCGGACCTGCCGAAAGCGCAGGTCGGCGAATGGTCCGCGAAACTTTATGCCAAGCCCCTCGGTCCGCCGGACCCGAACCGGGAACGCAACGCTCCAGTCGGCAATTTCGGCGAGGAGGCGGTGCGCGAGTCGCGCATCGGCTACTACGGCGCCGTCAGCCACGTGGACGAGCAGATCGGCCGCGTACTCGAAGTCCTGGAGAAACGCGGCTTTCTCGAGAACACGTTCATCCTCTTTACGACCGACCACGGCGATATGATGGGCGACCACCATCTCTGGCGCAAGACATACCCCTACGAGGGCTCGGCGCGCATTCCCATGATCCTTCGCTGGCCGAAAGGCATGTTGGCCGGCGCGAAGCGCGGCCGGGCGCTCTCACAACCCGTCGAGCTCCGCGACGTTCTCCCCACCTTCCTCGACGCCGCGGGCATTCCCGTCCCGGACGGCGTCGAGGGGCGCTCGCTTCTCGATCCCGTTCGCGGGCGGACGGCCGGATGGCGCGAGTTCATCGACCTCGAACACGCGCAAATCTACTTTCCCGAGAACCAGTGGAACGCGCTGACGGACGGGAGATGGAAATACATCTACGGCGCGGTCGATGGCTCGCAGCGCCTCTTCGACCTCGAGAACGACCCCTACGAGACGAACGATCTGTCGGGCGATCCCAGGCATGCGGGAACCCTCGCGGAATGGCGCGGGAGGCTGATCGAGCATCTCTCCCTACGCGGCGAGCGTTGGGTCAAGGACGGTGACCTGACCCTCCGAAAAAAGCGCATCATGCACGGGCCGAACTTCCCGCCGGCGTGAGGCGGCCGATCTGCATCTTGCTGCGTTCCCTTCCACGGAACCAACGGTCTCGATGAGCGGGCTCGCGGTTCCCGAACCGCTACCCGTTGCGCGCGTTCTTGGCGGTTCCCTCCGAGAAGAGCAACCCGCCCAGTAAGTTGACGGGAACGGCGGCGGTGCAAAAGAGGTCCCAGTCGTACCATCCCATGTGGGGGTGCCAGAAGAAGGTCCACGTCAAGCTGAGAAAACAGCAGCAAAACAGAGGGAGATTCTTGACGGAGAGAGCCGTGCGCCATTTCGCGGCGATCAGAATCAGCCCGACGGGCGCTCCCATCAGCCAGAAACCGAAGTAGAACTTGAAGTGATCGAGGGACCCGAAGTAAAAAAGCTGGAAGGCGCCCATCTCGCTCGCCTCGGCCACGGGATCGGCCCAGCATTTGGGCAAAGTCAGCAGTTCCAGAACGCGGTTGTCGAAAAAGATGACGGAAACCACCCGCAGTCCGAGTATCTCCAACCACGCGGGGATTTGAAGCAGGAGCGCGATGAGAACGAGAGCGACTAGCGCCTTCTCCATGTCGCGGCGGGGCAAGGCCCGCAAGCGCCGCGTCGCCGGATCGAGAAGCAGAAGCAGCATGCCGGGCGCATAGAAAAGAGCCATCTTATGCGTGAGAAACGCCAAGCCCCAAGCAGCAACGACGTGCCAAGGCTTCGCGGCCGGCCTGGGTCGAAGAGCGGCCATGAGTACGAGCAAGTAGAGGGTCAGGGTGACGACCGCGGGGGCGTAGAGCTCCTTGTGTCCCACGAAGACGAGGGTGACGGCGCTGAGGAGATTGGCCGCCCAGAAAAGGGCGCTTCCCCTGAACCGGAGCAGAAGGGCCAGCCAAAGCCCGCCGCAGAACGAGGAGACCAGCTCGAAGGCCAGCGTGAGATCACCCGTGGCATGGAAAACCTTCAGCACCAGCAGGTTGGCAAGGGGCTCTCGATAGTTGAAGACGAACGGTTCTTCCCAGCGGATTTGGTACGTGGGGTGTTTCGGGTCCAGAAGGGCGGGAGTGTCGCCCCCGTTCACCGCGAACCCCCGCAGGGAAAAGAAGACGGCGAAACCGACAAGAAACAGGCAAAGCGATTTCCCCCGCGACGAGATTCCCGGGAAACTGAGGCGTTTTGGGGGCGTCATGAAGCGGACCAACTCGTGAGCGGACGAATCTGGAACTGAGAACCGGAAGCCTTCATTGCCCCCCGGAAAGCCGCAGACACCAGGACAGATCGCTTCTGGTCGGAGACCCCGATTTTGTCAAGAGCAAAGAGCGCCGACCAGAATGTCCCTCAATCCTTCACGCCTGGAGCGATGCGGCGTCTCGGGGGGCGCGGCGGGGGTGGTTTTGCGGCGCGCAGGCTTTTCGCCGCGGCTTTCGTCCGCGATTCGGCCCTCGTCGG
>DATKZW010000040.1:0-2925 GCA_035527775.1 Sumerlaeia bacterium
CCAAACGAAGACCGGTCTCGAAATCGAGCGCCCCGGCGGCGTAGAGGGCGGCGTACTCCCCCAGGCTGTGTCCGGCGACCACGGTCGGCTCGACGCCGCGCTCGCGCAAGACGTCGGCCGCCGCAGCCGAGCAGACGTACAGAGCGGGCTGCGTGTTCTCGGTCTGCCTCAAATCCTCTTCGGGCCCCTCGAAGCAGCGGCTGGAGAGGGAGCGCCCGAGAATCGAATCGGCCTCCTCGAAACGCGCTCGGGCGAGGGGCTCGACTTCATGCAGAGCTCGGCCCATGCCGACGCTCTGTGAACCTTGTCCCGGAAAGAGAAAGGCAACGGATGCGCTCATGTCGCTTCCTGTGGGCCTTTCCTGCCCGCGCGCGGCGCTCAGTATCGCAAGACCGCGGCGCCCCACGTCAGCCCCCCGCCGAAAGCGACCAGGCCCACCAGGTCTCCGCGCTTGAGCCGCCCGTCGCGGATCGCCTCGTCCATGGCGAGACCGACCGAGGCGGCCGAGGTGTTGCCGAAGCGTTCCACGTTGACCACGAAGCGTTCGCTCGAGATGCCCAGACGTTTGATGGCGCCGTCGATAATCCGGATATTGGCCTGATGGGGGATAACCCAATCGAGATCCCCCGGTTCGACTCCGGCCCGCTTGCACGCTTCTTGCAGCGAATCGCGCATGATGCGCACGGCGAATTTGAAGACTTCGTTGCCGTCCATCTGGATGTATTGCTCGCGCTTGTCGAGCACTTCCTGAGAGAACGGCTTGGAAGAGCCGCCGCCGGGAATCACGATGTTGTGCCCGAGGCGTCCGTCCGCCGAATGGTACTCGCCGAGGATGCCCCGGCCCTCCTCCACCTCGCCCATGACTGCCGCCCCGGCGGCGTCGCCGAAGAGGACGCACGTCGCGCGATCCTGGAAATCGACGTATTTCGTGATGCAATCGGCGCCGATCAGCAGGGCGTTGCGAAAGACGCCGTTCGCCCACATTCCCCGCGCGCACGCGATTGAATAGAGCCACCCCGTGCAAGCGGCGTTCAGGTCAAATGCCATGCAGTTGGGGATCGCCATCTTCTCCATGACCCGACAGGCGGCCGAGGGGAGAGCGGAATCCGGGGTGAAAGTAGCCACGATGATGAGGTCGATGTCCTCGGGCCCAAGCCCCGCGTCTTGCAAGGCGCGCGTCCCGGCCTGGGCCGCCAGGTCGCTGGTGGCCGTTGCGTCGTCCACCATGCGCCTTTCAGAGATCCCCGTGCGCGTCCGGATCCATTCGTCGCTGGTGTCGACCATCTTCTCGAGATCGCGATTGGTCAGAACGCGGTCCGGATACGCCGAGCCCACGCCTAGAAATCCGAAGGCCACTGTTGTCTGTTCCTCCTCCGTTCTTAGAAATGCTCGGGCCCGAAAAACCGCAACGGCGGCGGGCGGACCTTTCCGGGTTTCTCTCGGCTAGCCCTGCGCCGCAGCCGCCGAGGCGTCGCCGATGTCTTCGGAAACGCGCTCCGCTTCAGCCGATATCTTCTCGTTCAGATTGTGGCGCACCGCCTCCGTCGCGACGCGAATGGCGTTCGCCACCGCCTTGGGGCTCGACGCGCCGTGCCCGATGATGCAGATTCCCCGCAGCCCCAGCAGAGGAGCGCCGCCGTACTCGGACTGATCGATCGTCTTGCGGAACCTGCGAATGCTCGGAGCAAGGAGCAGGGCGCCGGCCAGGCTGAAGACATTCTTCTTCATGGCGCCTTTGACTCCGCCCATGATCATCTTGGCCGCCGCCTCGCACGCCTTCAGGACGACGTTGCCCACAAAGCCGTCACAAACCAGAACGTCCACCTCCCCCGCAAAGAACTGCTCCCCTTCGATGTTGCCGACGAAATTCAGATGGGAAGATTCCAGGAGCGCGTAGGCGCAGAGCGTCAACGCGTTCCCCTTGGTGCGCTCGGCGCCGACGCTCAGGAGGCCGACTTTGGGATTCGAGCGGCCAAGAATCTCCCGGGCGTAGACCGAGCCCATCAGAGCGAAGTCCACGAGGTTCTTCGGTTTGCAGTCCACGTTGGCGCCGACGTCCAGCAACAGACAAGGATGTCTCGGCGTGGGCATGAGGGTGGCGATCCCCGGACGATTGATTCCTTTGAGCCGCCCCCAGCTCGTCAGGCAGTGGGCGAGCGTGGCGCCCGTGTTGCCCGCCGAGACCAGGGCATCCGCCTGACCCTCTCGGACCAGGCGGGCGGCTACGGCGATCGAGGAGTCTCTCAACTGGAGGGAATCGGTGGGGTTGTCGCCCATGCCCACAGTCTGGCTGCACGGCGCCACCTCGATGTGGCTGCCTGTGTAATGAAAGTGGCGCAGGAACCGTTTGAGCGTGTGCTGCTTGCCCGTGAGCAGGATGTCGCAGCCGAGACGCTTCGCCGCGGTCACCGCCCCCTCGACCAGAGGGGTGGCGCCCGCGTCGCTTCCCATGGCGTCCAGAACGATTCGCATTCCAAAAGGCCTCTAATCCACCGGGAACGTTGACGGGATGCGGACTACGAAACGATCTTCACGGCGTAGGCGCGGTCCTTGTAGTACCCGCAGCTGGGGCAGACGCGGTGGGGCATCTTGGCCGCCGAGCAACGGGGACACGCGGCCCACTGCGTCTGCGCGAGCTTCTTCTGCGCGCGCGTGCGCCCTTTTCGGGACACGCTGCGGCGTCTTCTGGGAACCGGCATGGTTGTTCCTTTCAGCCCGCCGGGACGGCCCCCGGCGATCGGAATCCCTGGCGAAGCCAAGCGTCATCGCGCTCGTGACCCCCGCCGCGAGCGGATCCGGGCAAGGCACGGGGCGTCGAATATCGAGAAAGCCCCATTTCTTGTCAAGCGGTTTTTCCGCCTTCAGGTCCCCAAAGGCCTTGACATGGGACTCGCGTTCCTGGTTTAATCACCAACGGTGTTGGGT
>DATKZW010000041.1:0-6566 GCA_035527775.1 Sumerlaeia bacterium
CCCGTGTTGGTGATTCGATTGTCGCTTTCGTAGGCCGCCACTCGAACGGACTCCGGGAGAGGAACCCCCAGCAGCTCCGCCGCTCGCTCCGCCGGCAGCAGCCGGACGGTCCGGTCGATTCGCAGGTCGAAGTGCGTCCCATACCGACTCGTGATGCGCGTCTCCTTGCGGAAGGCGGCGCGCGCCCCGCTTTTCGACGTCAGTTCGAAGGGCTCGGTGTCGATGACGGCCGGCGTCTGCCAATGTTCGAGATCGAAAGGCGCGCCCGACTCGAAAAAGATGGCGTACTGCCCCCCTTCCGGTCCCATCCAGAAGCGGTCTTCGCCGCCGAAAGCGTTCATGTGGGGAAGCAGCTTCCCCGAGGCGATCAGATCGCAGTTGATCCATCCGTAGCTCAGACCCTCCGTTCCGCCCGCCGTGCTCGTCATCACGCGTCCCTGGTACTTGGGCACGACGGCCACCTGCGCTTTACCTGACTCATCCTTCAGGACCACGACGTCCGTATGCTTTCGAAGAAACGCCACGTCCTCGCCGAAAGTGTTTCCCTTCGGCAGACCAGCGCATCCCGTCGCGATCGCCGCACTGAGCGCGATGAGCGCCAGCCACCCGCCTCTTCTCGTTTCCCTTGTCATTTCGCCGCCTCCTTGTCTCTCGCCCCGAGCGCCGCCGAGATGCTGGCGCCGGTCGGCAACGCGTGCGCCAGTGCACTGGCCTTATTGCCTCAGAGGGGCGCTCCGCCCCGTCCTCTTATACTTCTCCAACAACGCCGCGAGCTTTTCCACAATATCCGGCCGCTCGTCGAAGAGATTCGTCGTCTCCGAGTAGTCCTCCTCCATGTTGTAAAGCTGCCACGGGGGCGCGCCCTTGGGAACGTTTTTCTCAGCGAGACTCCACCCTCCCGAGCCTTTCCCTTGAATGAGCTTCCACGGACCTTGGCGAATCGCGAACATGCCGTCGATCGAGTGGTGCACCGTCGCCTCGCGGATCACCTTCCGAAGGCGCTTTCCCTCGAGGGCGGGCAGGATGCTGCAGCTGTCCTCCCCGGCGTCGTTCGGCAGCGCGTCTCCCACGATGGCGGCGCAGGTTGCCAGGAGGTCGGTCAGGCAGATCGTCCGATCGCAAGTCGTTCCCGGCGTCACGACCGCGGGCCAGCGCGCAATGAAGGGGATCCGATGCCCGCCGTCCCATGCGTCGGACTTTCGACCTCGCAGATGGTAGTTCGGGAGATGGTCGTACTGCTTCATGGGCGTCATCGTCGATCCGTTGTCGCTCGTGGCGATGAGGAGCGTATCGTCGCGAACGCCGTTGCGTTCGAGCGTTTTCATCACCTCGCCCACGGTCCAATCCACCTGGGCGACGAAATCGCCATACTTTCCCGCCCGGCTCCAGTCTTTGACGAAATCCGCCGGCGCGACGGGCGTATGGGGCGCCGTCAATGGAAAGTAGAGAAAGAACGGTTCGCCCGGCTTTTCTCTGACGCGGTCGTCGATGTAAGCCGTCGCTTTCTCGGTCAACGTGGGAAGCGCGTCCACGGCTCTGAAGTTCGGCTCCGTCAGTCCCAGCCGCCCTCCCTCGCGCGTCATTTCCGTGGGGACGCCAACGGTGCGGTCGTTTTCAATGTAAACGTAGGGCGGCATGTCAAGAGACGCGGAAATCCCGAAGAAGTAGTCGAAACCGACGGTCAGAGGCCCGTTGACGATCCCCTTCGAGAAATCCACGTTCGATCCGTCGTCCTTCGCGGGCTCGCCGTCCGTCGTCGCGAAATCCAAACCGAGATGCCATTTGCCGACGCACGCCGTGCCGTAGCCGTGACTCTTCAGGAATGAGGCCGCCGTCATGCGTCCCGGCTCGATCAGGGGCTCCGAGTATCCCCAGAGCACGCCGCTCTTTAACGGCGTGCGCCACGCATAACGGCCCGTCAGTATGCCGTAGCGCGTCGGCGTGCAGACGGCCGAGCCTGAATGGGCGTCGGTGAAGCGCATGCCTTCGGACGCCAAACGGTCCATGTGGGGGGTCGGGATCTTCGAATCCGGATTGTTGCACGAGGGGTCGCCGTAACCGAGGTCGTCGGCGAGAATGTAGACGATATTCGGGCGCCTTCGCGGCTGCCGGACCGTGAAACTCAAGGCGCCCGCGCAACCCGACATGGCGAAGGCCGCGCCCCCCAGCCCCATCGTCTTCAGGAAGTCTCGTCGCGTCGTTCGTCTCAGCCCGCTCACGAGATCCGGATCGCTTTCGTTCGATGTCTCCCAAACAGGTCAAAGCGCTACATACGGTTGTATATGCCTTTTCTCGTCACGACGATATCGCCGTACGAGATCGTGCCGTTGCTCGCATCGTAAAGCATGTCGGCGATCGCCTCCGGTCCCTGGCCGACGAGGTCGATGCTGTAATTGGGGAAATCCACGAAATCATCGCGCTTGTTCGGTCCGACGCCGAAGATGAGATAGCCCGCCCCGTACTGGCTGCCCGGCCCCGTGTCGGGATAGGCGTAGTACGTGTAGGGGTAGTACTTGCTTGGGCCTCGGCTTCCTGAAGGGTACTGGTTGTTAAACGCGTCCAATGGAACCGAGGTGATGTAGGCGATGGGCGTGGTCAGAAACGCCCAGCTGTACATCTCGTCGAACCCGCCGTCGGGCGGGTACTGATTAGTGTCGAGCTTGTACGTCTCCATGGCCAGAATGAGTGACCGCATGTCGGAGTACACCCGGCTGACCTTCGACCTCACTTGCGCTTCAAGAAAGTTCGGCACGGCGATGGCCGCTAGGATGGCGATAATGGCCACAACGATCAGCAGTTCGATCAAAGTGAAGGCTCTTGCTCGGTCCCCTGCCTCCATCTTTTGCGCCCCCATTGCCACTGCCTCCATCTCCCGAGTCGCTGCTCAGATGGGTCGGTATAGATCTCTCTCCCGCTTCCGCAAAGCGTACACAAGGGAACCCTACGGAGCAGCCCCCCAAAACGCAACCCAATTCAAAAGGACCAACTGGATCCCGCGATGGCTGGTCCCCTCCCCGCTCGGCGGCGCACTGGGTCCGCTGACAGCAGGCTGCGAGCGGGGGAACTTGACAATGGGGCGCATCTCGCTTCTGCTCCCTTCGCCAAGTTCCAGCCCGTCCAGATCAGGCCGCCGCTGGGGCAAGCCCGGCCCGGGGCGTTCCATGGGCGTCCTCGCCGTAGCGGAGGCAAGATGCGCCCTGACAATGCCGGGGTGTTTAAGGATGGTGCGGCATGACGTCTCGCGGCACAGGTCTTGCTCGCTCTCTTGTGCAGGATGGGCGGGTCCCCGCAAAGTGGAGGTCTCAGGAGAGGGACCACGCAGATAAGTCCATGAGAATCAATTATCAAAGGGGGAGAAAGAGGAGAGTTACCATGAGAAGAATACCGAGATGGGTATGGATCGCGTGTATCGTCTTCGTCCTCGGAGTGGGACAAAATGTCGCGCCCCGGATGGCGTGCGCGGAGAAATCGTCCGGCATCTTGCGGGCCATGGGCGACGAGATCGCCGACATCGTCCAGAAAGCGCGGCCCGCCGTCGTTCAAGTTGAATCGACGACGATCATGAAACCGGGCGGGCCGGGAGATCCTCGTCGCTATTTCGAGGAAATGCTTCCACCCGGTTTTCGCGAGTGGCTCATGCCTCGTCTGCCCGAGGGGGAGATGCCGCCCCTGCGTGGGTTGGGCAGTGGTTTCATCATCGATTCCAAGGGCCTCATCCTGACGAATAGTCATGTGGTCCGGGACACCGACGAGATCGAGGTCATCCTGGATGACGGCCGCAGGTTTCCGGGGAAAGTCGTGGGTAGCGATCCCGAGAGCGAGGTGGCGGTGGTCAGGATCGACGCCAAGGGCTTGCCCACCGTCGAGCTGGGAGACTCCGACAGCTTGAGAGTGGGCAATTTCGTCGTGGCCATCGGCAGCCCACAGGGCCTTTTTCAGAGCGTGAGCTTCGGCATTGTGAGCGCCCTGAACCGCTCCGAGGTCGGCATCACGACTTTTTCGGACTTCATCCAGACCGACGCAGCCATCAACCGAGGCAACAGCGGCGGGCCGCTCCTGGACATCGAGGGACGGGTCGTCGGCATCTGCACGGCGATCATCAGCACCTCCGGCGGATCGCAAGGTCTGGGCATGTCCATCCCCATCAACCAAGCGCTGAAGTGGGCCAGGCAGCTCGAGGAATTCGGCGAAGTCCGTCGGGGGTACCTCGGCGTGCAGTTCAATGACTTGGCCGGATTTGCCGAGCACTTGGGGACGGGCGACGCCAAAGGGGCGGTCGTCCTGGAAGTCCTGCCCAACATGCCGGCCGAGGGTAAGCTGAAAGTGAATGACGCGATCATCAGCGTGAACGACGAGAAGCTCTCAAGCGGCATGGATCTGCTGAACAAGATCGCCACCCTCAAGCCGGGCGAGAAGGTGAAACTGGGAGTGGTCCGTGATGGGAAGGAGATGGCCGTCAAGATCGAACTCGCCAAGCGTCCGGGGGCGGAAGAGCTCGCATCGGGCGGCGGCGCGCCTCAGCCGAGCGGAAAACCGGACGATTCGGACGAGGAAGAGGTCGCGGATCTGGGATTCAGGGTCAGGCCTCTCGCCGGGGGCGAGGCGGAGAAGCTGGGGTTGCCGCCCGGTCAGGAAGGTCTTCTCGTCACACAAGTCAAACCATCGAGTAGGGCCTATGCCAGGGGGCTTCGCGACGGCACGGTCATTGAGCAGGCCAACAAACGCGATGTGCGCACGCCCGAGGAACTCCTCGAAGCCTTGAAAGCCGGCAAGGACAAGGATACCGTGATGCTCCGGGTGCGCCACAGACAGGGGGCGGGCTTGATTCTCATCCCGAAGGACTGACAGGCGCGCCGACGGCAAGTCTGCGCACGGCAGCCCCGGGCGGCGCCACGGATTCCTGACTGCGGGCAGTGGTTTCGCCCTCCCGGCGACTCTTTTCCCCCAGCCAAGCGGTTGGGGGAAAACTCTTGCTTTCCCTGCCAGTTCCGGGCAGAAGTTGGGCTAGTCCTCGTTCGGCCCGGAGATACTGGACCTGCCTGCGATCTTAGACGGAGGCGCATCCACAAACCGGCGACGCGGCGGCCCGGGCAAATGCCGCTCCGCGCGGCCTCTCCGGAAAGGCGGGAACTCGTGAAGCTGGCGGCTCTTTTCGATGAGAATCATATCTTGATTCACATGGAGAGCGCAACGTTTGCCGAAGCGGTGGCCGATCTCGTGGAGTCGGTCAGGCCTCTGCTTGGCCGGCTGAATCCCGAGAAGGTGCGCGAGCGGCTCCTGGAGGTGGAAGCCGAGATGGCTGTTGCGCCTGGGAACGGCGTTCGCATTCCTCATGCCCGTCTGGGGGGGCTCGAGCGCCTGGTGCTCGCTCTGGGCACGTCCGAGCAAGGCATCCCGGCCCCACCCGGCATCGAAGGCGAAGACCGGATCCACCTGATTTTCCTCATTCTCACCCCGAAAACCGAGAGCGCCGTCATGCTTCAGACGATGGCGTCAATCGCGCGTTTGGTCAGCGTGGAGGAGCATCGCAAAGCACTCGTCTCGACCAAGTCCCCAGCCCGAGCGTTGCGAATCTTTGAGGAGAGCGGCATTGAGGTCAAGAAGGTCATCGTCGCCGGGGACCTGATGAGCCCGGTGACTCACGTTGTCGCACCCGATATGACATTGCGTCAGGTCGTCGCTGCTCTCGTCGCCTGCGGCGAAGAGGGCCTTCCCGTGGTGGACGAGGGGGGCGATCTTCTGGGTGACATCTCCACCCGCGCTGTGATCCAGATCGGTCTGCCCAAGTACATGGACCTGATCACGAATCCTGCGGTGCTGTCCGATTTTCAGCCCTTTGAGTCTTTCTACAGGCGCGAGGACGCCTTGACGGCCAGAGAGGCGATGAATCGCGATGTCCCGCGCCTGCCGCCCGAGACCCCGGTCGAGATCGTGGCTCATGAAATGCTGACTAAGAAATGCGAGCGGGCCTACGTCGTCAGAGACAAGAGCCTCGTTGGCGTGGTCTACCGGAAGGACATTGTCCGGAAAGTGCTCTATCTCTGATCCCGCCTCCCGGGACGGAGGGGTGGGCGCCGCTTCCCGCGCCCCTGCCGCCGGGCGGCCGCCGATCCGGGCGCGGTGTGACGTCTTCTTGCCCTCGAGGCGACTCTTGGGGCGGCGCTCCTGGGCGAATCCCCGTCGCCTCGGGCCCCCCGTTCTTGATGAACTGAGGCGCTGTCTTGTCCCTTGCCAGAAAAACCGCCAAGTGGATGCTAACCCGAACCTTCTATCGGGATGCGCACTACCGCCCCCGCAAGGAGGACAGGCCCTTTCTGGTTCGCCTGGACATCAACAACACCTGCAACCTGCGATGCCTCAAGTGCTTCTATCCCGACTACAGCGCCAGAGGCTTTCCCAAACGCTACATGCCCCTGAGCGAGTTCCGCGTCCTGGCTTCCCGCCTGTTCGGCTACACGTACTTCCTCCAGCTCGCCTGCGCCTTCGAGCCCCTCTTGCACCCCGAGTTCGTTGAGATTCTCGAGACCACGGACCGTTACGGCATCGGCAACGTTGGCTTGGTGACA
>DATKZW010000042.1:0-5439 GCA_035527775.1 Sumerlaeia bacterium
GCATTGCCGCAGCCGTGGTAGATCGTTTTGAGCCCCGCCGCATGGGCCGCGCGGCAGATCCGTTTGAGATGGGGCTTGTAGACGCTGCGCCAGCAGTCGGGCGAGAAGAACATGCCGCGCACGTAGGCGATGTCGCCCCAAATGTACAGACCGCTCAACTTCCCCTCCGCCGCCGCGATCTGCCCTTCGACGATCCCCACCAGGAAATCCCCAAGCCGCTCGACGAACTCTGCCACGCGCTCCGGATCCTCGCCCAACTTCAAAAGCGCGTTCTCCGTCCCGACCATGCGCCAGATCATCTCGTGCGGCTCGCAAACGCTGCCGAAGACGCAGAAATCGTCCGCGTAGGCGTTGACCCGATCGATGAAAGACGGAAGCCCAAGATTCAGCTCGTCGCCGACGGAGTTGATCTGATCGTCAATCGCTTCGAAATACCGCCGCCGGTCTTTCGGATCGTCAAACTCGAAAGCCTCCATCTGCTCGAAGGTTTGGGTTTCGAAATCGAGAAAAGCGGGCATGGGAAGCGTACCGACGCGTTCGATCGTGGCGCCGAACCCCGTTTTCACCCGCTTGCGCTCGGGAGTGTCTTCCAGCACCTCGATCCCCGTAATATGCGGATCCATGTTCGGCGTAATGACGATGAGATCCAGGTCCCAGTGCCGATAGGGATCGAAATCGTCCTCCACCTTTGTCTCGGCCTTCACGCGACGGATGAAGTTCGTCCAGAAAAACTCGCCCACCGGAACGCGGTCCCCCTCCCGATGCTCGAGGGCCGCCATGACCCGCTCGGTCTTGATCTGTCCCTTCTTCATGGCAAGTCCTTTCAAGATCCCTTGGCTTGGGCGGCATGGCCGCGCCCGCGCTCTCGCAGGTACGCGCTCGGCTTCATCACTCGAACGCCGCGATAACCGGAAACCTTCAGGAGATGTCGATCGCTGCTCACGATAGTCTCGCACTCGCTCGCAAGAGCGCACGCCAGGAACTTGTCGTCCGCGCGATCCTCACACACCGCCTCGTCCAGTGGCGGCGCTTCCACGAGACTCCCCTCTGCCGAGACGAGATCCAGCACGGGTTCGAGATCCGTGTTGGGAAACGGCTTTGCCAAGGCTCGACCCACGCGGCGGTACTCCTCCAGAATCTCCGCCGACAGAGCCAACTCGATCTCCCCGTCCCGCCACAGCCGAAGGACTTCTCTGGGCGGCCCGGGGAAGAAGACGCCGGGAACGAAAACGCTCGTGTCCAGAACGACCTTCATTGTCCGGCCCCGCGCCTCGTCCGGCGCCCCGCCCTTCCAGAGCCAAACCGATGGATCGCCGAACTCGCCTCCGCGCCGTGTCGCGCGACGGCCAGCAAGTCTGCCAGGTTCGCGTCCATCGAGTCGTTTGCAGGCTCCGGCGTCCCTTCGGCGGGCAAAACCCATCACCACCCCGGCGCCTCGGGGCATCCCACGGCGCCCCCGAAGCGTCCGACGTCGCCAGGGCTCTTCGTGCCGTTCGTTGGGTCATAAATCATGTTCCACGCGATGTCGAACCTGCCCGTCTTGCAGTAGAAGGGAAAACGGCTCATCCCGGCGGTTGCCGCCGTGGATTGGTACTCCAGCCCTTGTATCCTGTCGGGACCATAACTGTGGATCGCGTACCCTTTGACGACGGAGAGCCCGAACTCGCCCAGAATGACCCCCTGCCCCCAGGAACCTTCGTAAGGCACGTACCAGTAGGTCGCCTTCCAATCCGGGAGTGTGCCGACGTAGACTGAGGGTCCCGGCATGAAGGGGTCCCGCAGATCCACGCTCGTTATGTAAGCGATAGGCGTCGTGAGGCCGTGCATGTACTGAATGTAGCCATACCACGACGAGTCGGATTGGCCCGCCGAGTTGTAGTGGTCCGCGTACATGTTCCAGTCGGTCACGTACGCCTCGAGGGCGGTGGCGGCGCTTCGCATGTCGCTCTTGCAGCGCGAGACTTTCGCCCGCACCTGCGCCTCGAGAAAGTTCGGCACGGCAATGGCCGCCAGGATGGCGATAATGGCCACGACGATCAGAAGCTCGATCAGGGTAAAAGCCTTCTCATTGGAAAACGCGTGACGGTTCTGCATGGTTGTACCTCCCTCCCCGCAAGGGGCCTTCGAGAAGCGGGCTGAACTCCCGATGCGCATTATGCGCATGACTCTGCAATGCTAGCTTCCCCAAGTTGGTCCGTCAAGCCGAAACGCGCCTTCAGGGCCATGAATGGTGTGATGGACTTCCGGAACGCCACACTAGCAAATCCGCGGCAGTTGCTCCCCACTGAGCATGTCAAGGGGGCGGTTTGTCCCGATGCGCGTCTTGAGGGTCGCGCGCCCCGCGCCGCTCTCGGAGACGCGCCCCGCGATCTCGGCGTTCGCGCCGCAGGGGTGCGACCGCACGATCCCGAGCGCGCGCTCGGCGTCGGCCGGCTCGACGAAAGCCACGAAGCGGCCCTCGTTGGCGACGTAGAGCGGGTCGAACCCGAGCAGTTCGCACGCGCCCCGCACGTCGTCGCGCACGGGGACTTTCGACTCTTCGATCTCGACGCCGACTCCGGCGGATCCGGCGATTTCGTTGAGCGCCGAGGCAAGCCCGCCGCGGGTGAGGTCGCGCAAGCAGTGCACGGCAATGCCCTCCGCCAGGAGCGCCATCACAACGTCTCCGAGAGGCGCGAGATCGCTCTCGATGGCGGTCTCGAACTCGATCCCCTCGCGCGACGCGATGACGGCGATGCCGTGGCGACCAAGGTCCCCTGAGAGAAGAACGGCGTCTCCGACACGGACGGAGCGGGGGGAGATCTCGGCGGGCGATTCGACCACGCCGATCCCCGCCGTGTTGATGAAGACGCCGTCGCCCTTGCCCCGGTCCACGACCTTCGTGTCGCCCGTGACGATGCGCACGTCCGTGCGCCGGGCGGCTTCGCCCATCGAGCGGACGACGCGCCAAAGGGTCTCCATCGGAAGTCCCTCTTCGAGAATGAAGCCGGCGCTGAGGCAGCGGGCGCGGGCGCCCGCCATGGCCAGGTCGTTGACCGTGCCGTAGACGGCCATCGACCCGATGTCGCCCCCCGGGAAGAAGAGCGGGCTCACGACGTAGGAATCCGTGGTGAAGGCGAGCTTTCCCGTCCCCGCCAGCTCGATGATCGCCGAGTCGTGTTGCGCCCCGGCGTCGGTCGTTCCGAAGGCGCGGAGGAACATCTTCTCGATGAGCTGGCGCATCAAGGTTCCGCCGCCCCCGTGCGCCATCATGACGTTCGGGTAGTCGGCGATCGGTATGGGGCAGGCGAGCGTAAGGTCGGGCGTCTCTGGCATGAGGGATTATGTGCCATCGGACAGGTCCGAGTCAACCCGTGGAGGGATTGTTCCGCGATCGCTAGTGCCAGTCGCCGAGCAAGTGGGCGTTGCCTACCCGGACGCGGGCGAGGCCGGCGTCGCGGGCGGCTTGCTCGGCGTCGCGGGCGTGGCGCGAGGAGGTCCGCGGGAGATCGCCCATCAGGAAATCGGGGTGGAAGGCGAGCAGGGAGTAGGGGACGGACGGATCGACGTCGGCGATGAAGCGCGCAATCTCGGCCACCTCGCCGGCGTCCACGTATCCCGGAACGAGAAGCGTGCTCGCGACGACGAGGGGCGGGTCGGGGCGTTCGCCGATGCGCGCGGCCGCTCGGCGGAAGTTTGCGAGGGTCCGACGGTTGTCGATGCCGCAGAGGGCTTTGTGCAAATGCTCGTTGTGGGCCTTGAGATCGAATTTGACGCACCCGCCGGTTTCGAGAGACAGGCCGACCATTTCGTCCAGGACGCGGGGGTTCTCGGATCCGTTCGTCTCCCAGCAGATGCGCAGCGTCTGGTTCGGAGATCTCCGGCGGGCGATGCGCGACGCTTCGAGGGCGTGCTCGGCCTGAGGCGCCGGATCGCCGCCGAAGTAGCAGATGCAGGCGGTGTGGCGGTCGACCGCTTCGGCGAGGTCCGCCGCCGAGACGCCGCCGCCGGGTTTGCTCGCCGGGCGGTAATGCCAGTTCTGGCAAAACAGGCAGTCGAAAGAGCAGGCTTCATAGAAGACGGCGAGGTTCGTGCGGCGGAGCGCGGGTCCCGGCCCACGGCGGAACGCGGCGCGGGCTTGCACCGAACCCTCCGGGCAGACCCAGTCGGCGACGCAGTTGGTCGCTAAGGGATCGTGGTAGCACTGAACGCGGGCGCCCGAAGGATCTCCTCCGCGGAGCGAGCCGTTCTGGTTGGCGCGAGTGCCGCAGAAGCCGCGCTTTCCTTCCCCGATCCGGCACGCGCGGACGCACAAGGCGCACGCGACGCCGTCCGGATCGCGAGGGGCTTCCAGCGGCAGGTCGAACTCTTTGCGGGCGCGGTCTCGTTTGGCCTTGGCCGACTCGAGGGCCTTCCCATTCCCGGCGCGGAGACAGTCGCCGCAGGCGCCGGGAATCTGGGCGATCAGAACGGAGTCCTTTCCGCAAGCGGCGCACGTTGCCATTTCCTGCACGCGCTCTCAGCGCTTGTCCTTCCCGTTCGTTCTGACGGGCGTTCCGGGATCCTCCCGGGACTTCTCTTGTCCCAAGATCCGTCCGAGCCGATTCGCGATCCATTGCGCTTCCGGGGCCAGACCGGCGTCCGCGTAGAATTGGCGGAGTCTGGCGTAACGGTCCGCGACATCGAAGCCGACATTGTGCTGCAGCTTGCGAAGATCCACCGGACAGAGGTGCAAGGGGCGGGAGTCGCTCTCGGCCAGGTGGTTGGAGCCGTTCATGACGCACTTGAAGTGAATGCAGTGAGCGATCCCAAACATGTGGCCGGTCTCGTGAGCCAGGACCCTGCAACTGCGCCGGAGAAGGATCTCGTGGTAGTTAGGGCCGCGTTCCTGGCCGTAGAACTCCGGATCGTACCGGGCGAAGCTGTAGACGCCGACCCGGTCGCGGGGCGAGGCCTGGCCGAAGACGAAGTTCCACGACGGCTCGGGGTAAAGATCCTCCATCGTGATCGCCAGGATGCAGTAGGCGTCGCCAGGCAGTTTCCTCTTGAGAAGCGTTAAGACGTCGCCGGTGAGGATCTGCCGGTTGCGCGTGAACGGATTCCGGCGGGTCTTGATGGCGTGGCCGCCCAAATCGAGGCTAGGCAGAACCTGAACAGCCAATCCGAAATAGGCGGAGGCGAATCGTTCCAGCTGCCGAAGAAAGTCGGCCTCGCTCAGGGGGAAAGCGCCGAGCGGCTGCAAGTAGATCTTGTTTCGCGCCGCATCGGGACGATTGGGTCGGGAGCGCGCGTACTCGTCGAAAGTCTGGCCCGATTCGGGGTGTACGGCCAGCCAATCTCCCGAACGCGGCGCCGGAATGGGTTCGAAATCATGGGTCGGATCGAGGGCCTTCCGAAGGACCTGGGGGACCCCTTCAAGGGACCCGATGGCTCGTCGTCTCGTCTCTTCGTCGGGCGGCT
>DATKZW010000043.1:0-3121 GCA_035527775.1 Sumerlaeia bacterium
GAAGGTCGCGTTCGAGAGTCGGCCAAACCATCATGTCACGGCCAATCTCTATTTGCCCTCGACCGGCAAAAGACCTTGCCCAAGCGTGCTCGTGCCCTGCGGCCACTCCCCAAACGGCAAGGCCTACCCGAGCTACCAAAGCGCGTGCGTTCTCCTGGCGAAGAACGGTTTCGCCGCCCTCATCGTCGACCCGATCTGCCAAGGAGAGCGCTATCAGTTTCTCGACGCGTCGGGAAAACCCGCGACGGGCGGCGGCACAATGGCTCACACGCTGCTCGACGTTGGCGCAAAACTGGTTGGGTCGGGCTCGGTGGCGTATGAAGCCTGGGACAACATCCGCGCCGTTGACTACCTCGTCAGCCGACCCGAAGTCGATCCGACGAGGATCGGATGCACGGGGAACTCCGGCGGCGGCACGCAAACCACGTTCTTGATGGCTTTGGACGACCGAATCAACGTCGCCGCTCCCGCCTGCTACCTGATGACGCGCGAAGCCGTCTTCGATACGATCGGCCCGGCGGACGGCTGCCAGCATCTAGCCAACGAGGGACTGCACGGAATCGAGCAAGGCGACTATATCGCGATGCGCGCGCCGAAGCCGACGATAATCCTGGCGGCGGAGAGAGACTTCTTCGACATCAACGCCACATCCGTCGCCTTCCGCGAGGCGAAGCGCCTCTACGCGGTCCTCGGCTTCGCGGCCCGCGTGGACCTCTTCGCCGCGGACGAGGAGCACGGATTCGGCAAGCCGCTCCGTCAAGCGGCCGTCTGGTGGATGCGGCGGTGGCTTCTCGACGACGACTCGCCCGTCGTCGAACCCGAGCTGAACCTTCAGAAGGAGCAGGACCTGTGGGTAACCGAGACGGGGCAAGTCGGTTCGCATTGGAAGGGCGAAGTGACGGTGGCCGACCTGAATCTGCGGCGGGCGAAGGAACTGGCGCCGGAGCGCGCGCGCTTCTGGAAGGACAACGGCCGCGCCGAATGCCTCGCGGAGGTGAAAAGGCTGATCGGATTTCGCGACGAACGTACGACCCTTTCGGTCGAGACCAAGGGCGCGATCGCGCGGGAAGACTGCCGCGTCGAGAAACTCCTCATCCAACGGGCGGGGCAAACGCCCGTTCCCGCTCTCTTGTTTCTTCCGAAAGGGAAGAGCGGCAAACTGCCCGCCATCCTTTACGTCGACGGGCGCGGCAAGCGCGTCGAGGCCGTTCCTGGCGGGGCTGCTTCGAAACTGGCAAGCCAGGGACGAGTCGTTCTCTCGATCGACGCCCGAGGGTTCGGGGAAACGACCGACGACCCGAGCGAGGGTCACGCGAAGTACTGGAACTGCGAGCACCGCAACGCCATGATCGCCATGCATATCGGCCGGCCTTTGCTTGGCCAGCGGGTCGAGGACGTTCTGGACGCCCTCGAGGCGCTCGTCGCGCGGGAGGACGTGGACAAGGGGAGAATCCAGATCGTCGGCATCGGACAGGCCGGCCCGGTCGCGCTCCACGCCGCCGCAATCGACGAGCGCTTCGGCGAGGCAACCATAGACCGGTCGATCGCGTCATGGATCGACCTGGTTGCCGCCCCTCTCGGCCACGATCATCTGACGCACGTGGTCCCCTTCGCCCTCACGCGTTACGACCTGCCGGACCTGGTCCGGGCCATCGCCCCCCGCAAAGTCCGCGTAATTCGGCCAGTGGACGGATACGGCAAGCCTCGCGAGGAAACCGCCGCGGCTTCTCGCGATCATTGACGCGATCATTGACGACGCCTGCGCGGCGGGGTATGTTGCGCGACCATGGGGGTTGTCGCCCTGCCGCGGATCGCGAGACGGCGCCGCCCGGCGACGCGCGCGGACGCGCCCTGCGCGCGGCCCCCTGCCAGCCACGGCTATTCCGCCGCCAGAGCGGCGCGGAACGGGGGCGCGACTTGAAGGCGCCCCGCAAGAATGGAAGGAGATGAGGGGATGCACCGCAAGAGGATGGAAGACAAGCCGATGAAGTACGTTTTGTTCGGCAACACCGGGATGAGAGTCTCCCGTTTCTGCCTGGGCACCATGACTTTCGGCGGCCGCCACGGACTCGATCTGGAGACGTCGACCCGCGTGGTGGACGAAGCCATCGACCGCGGCGTCAACTTCATTGACACGGCCGACAGCTACGGCAAGAGCGAGGAAACCTTGGGCGAGATCCTCACGCCCGAGAAGCGAGAGAAGGTCTATATCTCCACGAAGGTCTTCCGCCGACACTGCCGCGACGGCAGCGTCACGCGCAACTGCCGCACCAACATCATCAGCGCCCTCGAGCGCAGTCTGCGCAACCTGAAGACCGACTACGTGGACCTCTACCAACTTCACCATCCGGACGAAGAGACGCCGATCGAGGAGACGCTGGCAACGCTGGACACGCTGGTGAAACAGGGCAAGACCCGATACGTCGGCGTCTCGAACCATTACGCGTGGCAGATGGCTTACATGATCGGCGCCGCACAGGCCCGGAACCTGGAACCGATCGTCTCCGTTCAGGCCAACTACAACATCCTCGACCGGCAGATCGAGAGCGAGACCGTCCCCTTCTGCCGGAAGTTCAACGTGGCCATCATGTGTTACAGCCCGCTCTGCAACGGCATTCTCAGCGGGAAATACCTGGGATGCGAAAAGCCCCCCGAGGGGACCCGCGGCGAGAAGATGTCGATCATGTGGCCCTACCTCGAGAGCGAGATCTGCCAAGGGGTCGTCAAGGAACTCGACAAGATCGCCCGCGAACAGGGCCTCGGGATGAATCAGTTGGCCATTCTGTGGCTGATGGCGAAACCTTACGCCACCGCGATCATCCTGGGCGGGTCGCGCCCCGAGCACTTCGCGCAGATCTACGATATTGCCGAAAAGGAGCTGCCCCCCGACATCGTCGAGAAGATCGACGAAATCTCGGCGCCCCGGATTCACTGCGAATTCATGAATCAGCCGCGCCGCGACGGCTTCACCCTCGCGCAGCAGCGGTGACAGCTCAGGTGTGACGCCTGAGAAACAGCGCGCTCTTCCCCCTCAGCCACGGAATCTTCACAAAGAAAAAGGGCAAAAGGAAGGGGGTGGTCTCCACTACAGGGCGTTGCGAAAAGCGCCCTCTGGCTTTTC
>DATKZW010000044.1:0-5697 GCA_035527775.1 Sumerlaeia bacterium
AAGGGCGGGCGTGGTGAACAGAATGTCGCCCATCGCGCCCGGACGCACGACCACGATCTTCACGTCATCGCTCTTTCCGCAAGACTTGGCAAGCCCCGGCGGCGCCGCCGGAACACGCGCGTGCGGCGCCCCCTTTCGAGCCGCATCTTCCCACGGGGTCTTTGACTTCGCAACTCGTTTTCCCCTATAATCGCGCGGTCGGCTCTCTGAAACGGCCGGCCCTCCTGCCGAAGCGATGACCCGGAATCAAGACGCCCCCGACCTCTCCCCCGATTCGTCCGTTTCGGCCGGATCAACCGGCTGCAGACGTTGGTTGGGAGCGGTGTGGCCCCTGGCGCCTCTGGCGTTGACGGCTTTTCTCATGACGTCGCTGGCGCGCTACCCCGTCGAGCGAGTGCGCGCTGCCCTTTACTTCCCTTACCAGCTGGACGCCGAGGAGGGACACATTCTCGGCCAAGCCCTGCGACTGGCCAAGGGCGAAGGCCTTTACTGCTCCATCGCATCGCCCCCCTATCTCGTGGACAACTACCCGCCGCTCTACCCCGCCCTGTGGAGTCCTTTCGCGCGCTTCGCGGGCGTCTCTCTCGCGCCGGGGCGATGGATTTCGGCCGTCGCGGCCCTCGCCGCGGCTTTGGGCGTCTCCGTCGTCATACTGGGGAGTGTGGAGAAAGGGGAATGGCGGAGACTCCTCGGTTGGCGGACGCGAGAAGCGGGCGAGGATTCCCTTCCGCCGCCTGCGCTGAGAATCTGCCGAGCGGGTCAGCTGATTCTCCTGGCGTGGATTTGCCCGTTGCTGTTCCTTACCTCTCGTTCTCTCCTGCGGTGGGTGGCTTACACGCGGGTCGATCTGTTGGCCGTGGCTCTCAGTGTATGGGGGTTGGCGGTCTTCGGGCTCTGGGGGCGAAGGCGCGGTCAGCGGCGAGGACTTCTTGTCGCCGTCTTTCTTTTTGGGCTTGCCTTGGTGGCCAAGCAGACGGCCATCGCCGCGCCGGCGGCGTGCTTCATCTGCCTTCTTCTCAGCGGCCGTCGCCGCGCCGCGGCGGGATTCGCCGGCGCCATGGCCGGCGTCGTTGGCCTGCCAATCCTGCTCTTCTGCGCCATGACCGGCGGGCGTTACTGGCTGCACACGGTCGTCTATAACCGCAACGTCATGCACTGGCACGAGCTGCGGGGGTGGACGTGGATGCTCTGGGCGCTTTACGCCCCCCTCCTCGTTGCCGTCGCCGTCCTCTTTCTCGGCGTGCTCGGGCGCGTGCGGATGGCCGCCCGAGGCGTTCTCTCAGATGGCGAGATGGCCTGTCGGGTCTCGGATGGCGCTGCCCCCTCGAAACGCCTTTCCCCGGCCGTCACGCTGTATCTGCCCTATCTTGTCATCAACAGCTTCTCGTTGGCATCCCTGGCCAAGATGGGCTCAGCCGAGAACTACCTGCTCGAGCCCGCGTGCGCCGGGGCGATCTTCCTGGGGACCTCCTTGGCCGATCTCCTCGGCGGCGATTCTTCCTGTTCTGCATCGCGGGCGACGAGAAGCGGGCCGCGCCCCTTCGTGGGCGGATCGAGGCATTTCGCCGCCGCGATGGTTCTGGCGATGCTTCCCTGGCACGCGGCGCGCTTCACCCCTTGCGTCTCCCCAGGAGCGCAGATCGAGCGACGACCGCGGATTCTCCTCGGGATCGAACTGAACCTCTTTCTCTCGGCCCCGCAGCCGACGGTCTCTGCGCTGACCCAGGGCCGGCGCGTCGTTCGCGAGATCCAGGCGCGACCCGGTCCGGTGCTGTGCGAGGACCCCATTTACGCTCTGAAGGCGGGTCGCCCCGTTCTCTTCCAGCATTTCATCATGACCCGACTAGCCGCCGAGGGGAAGTGGGACGAAGGGCCGCTGATCGCTCAGCTCAAAGACGGCGGGTTCTCTCTCGTTGTGACGAACGTCGATCTGGCCGGCGAGGGCGTCTACTTCGGTCGCTACTCTCCCGCCTTTCGCCAGGCCGTGCGCGACCGGTACACGCTTCTCGAGAAGCTCGACAGAAAAGCGCCCGGGCTCGGATCGATTTTTCTTCATGTCCCCTTGTCGAGGAGGAACGATGACGCCGCGCCGGGCCGATTCCCGGCCAACTCCCGGTTAAAGAAGAACGCTCACAAGGCCGAAAAGACTGTTGAACGCCCCCCATCGACGGGGGGGCGTCTCTCCGTGCGCGGCGGCGCCGTTCCGGTTTGCCCAGACCCAACAGATCCGCTCGGTGAGAAGGAGGCCGGAGGTTCTCTCCTGTGACTGGAACAAGTCTGAAAACCCGAATCCTTCTTCCGTTAATCGGCGCGCTCGCGCTCCTTCTTGCCGGTTTTGCCGTGGCCACGTATTGCCTCGAGAGGGCCGAGATCGAGAGCGAAATCGCCGACCGCCTGCATTTCGTCGACGCCCTTTTCCGCAGGAAGTCCGAGAGAGACGCGGAGGCCATGAGCGCCATCGTTGAGGTCCTGGAAAAGGACGCAACGCTGGCGAAGCACATGGCGGCGCGCGACCGGGAAGCCTTGCTGGCGTATTGCGCCCCGATCGCCCGCGATCTGCGCGAGCGACACGGCATCACGCACACCTGTTTTCACGCGCCGGACCGAAGGAATTTCCTCCGCGTCTACGACCCGGACGACTACGGGGATCTGGTAGACCGTTTCACGATGCGCGCCGCCGCGCAGAGCGGCCGGCCGTCCCACGGCATCGAGATCGGCAACCTGGGAACTCTTACTCTCCGCGTGGTGCATCCGTGGATTGTGGGCGACGAGATGATCGGCTTCATCGAACTGGGGAAGGAGATCGGTCACATCACGCCGGAGATTCACGAGATCCTGGGAGTGGAAATCTTCGTCAGCATCGACAAAGAACGTCTGGACCAGAAGCGGTGGGAGGAGGGCCGCGACCTGTTCGGCGTGGGCGGCCGATGGAACGAACTCCCCCGTGTCGTCGTGGCGGATCGCACCCTCGAAGAGATCCCGCCCGAAGCAGCCGAGTTCTTGTCGGCTCCCCACGAGCGGCGCGTACGCTCGGGGAAAGCCATCCGACTGGGAGACAGAATCTATCGGCTGGGTCTTGTGCCTTTGAGTGACGCGGGGAACAGACCGATCGGCGACATTCTCGTCCTCCACGACGTGACGGAGCTCCGCGGCAATCTCAGACGGCTCGCCGTCGCGGTGACGCTGGGCTGTGCGGGCGTAGGCGCCGCCCTCGTTGTCTTCTTCCTGCTTCTCTTGCGGCGCGCCGAGAGCCGCTTGGGTGAGGCCGCAGGTCGCGCGTTGGCGGAAAGTCAGGCCCGCGAAGCGGCCCAAGCCGAGCATGCCGAGAGAATGGGGCAGGCGAACGTTACGCTCGAAGCGCAGGCCCGACAGCTGGCGGCCCAGGCGAAGGCGCTGCTCCAGGCCAACGAGGATCTCGCCGCGGAGATCGCCGAACGCCAGCGGACGGACCGGAAGCTGAAGGAACATCTCGAGCGGCTCCAGACCCTGATCGACGCGATACCCGTCCCCGTCTTCCTGAAAGATACGCGCGGCGTCTATCAAAGCTGCAACAAGGCGTTCGAGGAGGTCATCGGGATCGCGAAGAGAGATCTGATCGGGAAGACAGTTCTCGACACCGCTCGCCCCGAGACGGCCGGAAAGCACCAGGAGATGGATGACGCCCTTCTGCGCGAGCCCGGCATCCAGACCTACGAGGCCCCCGTCCGCTACGCCGACGGGACGACACACGACGTCGCCTTCTCCAAGGCGACTTTCCGCGGAAGCGACGGAAACGTCTCCGGGATGGTCGGCATCATGCTCGACATCACCGAGCGCACCCGTCAGGAGAAGGAACTGCGTCAGGCGAAGGAAGCGGCCGAGCAGGCGAACCGCGATCTCGCGGAAGCCAACGCCCACCTGGAGCGAATAACGCTTCTGGCCGGCGAGATGGCTCAGCAGGCCGAGATGGCCAGCGCTTCCAAAAGCGAGTTCGTGGCCAACATGAGCCACGAGATCCGCACGCCGATGAATGGCATCATCGGCATGATCGATCTGCTCCTCGACACGGATCTCAACTCCGAGCAGACGGAGTACGCCGGAATCGTGCGCAACTCGGCCAACGTCCTCATGGCCATCATCGACGACATTCTGGATTTCTCAAAAATCGAGGCCGGGAAACTGAGCATCGAGCCGATTCCCTTCGACCTGCGGGTCGCCATGGAGGAGATGGCGGCGCTGATGGCGCCGCGGGCCGAGGAGAAGGGAATCGAGTTGGCCGTGCGCTACCCTCCCGCCGCGCCTCACCGGGTCGTCGGCGATCCGGGCCGCACCCGGCAGATACTGACCAACTTCCTCACCAATGCCATCAAGTTCACCGAAAAGGGTCGCGTGATCCTCGAAGCCGAGCTCTTGGAGCGGTCCGACGAGCACGTTTCCCTACGCCTCTCCGTGGAAGACACGGGGATCGGCATTCCCGAAGGCAAACTCGAACATATCTTCGGCAAATTCACACAAGCCGACGCGTCAACGACGCGCAAGTACGGAGGAACGGGCCTCGGTTTGGCTATCGCCAGGCAACTGGCCGAGCTGATGGGCGGCAGGACGGGCGCGGCCAGCCGCGAAGGAGAAGGCTCCAAGTTCTGGTTCGACGTGCGCTTTCCGATCGATCGCTCGACACCCCCCGCGCCGCTTCCTCCCGTCACGATGTCCGGGGTCCGCGTCCTCATCGTCGATCCCAGCGAGATCAACCGTCGGGTTCTCGCGGAGCAAACATCGAGTTGGGGCATGCGGGCCGACGCCTTCTCGGAGACGCAAGACGCGCTTCAAGCTCTGCGATCCGCCCGGCAGGCCGAGGATCCCTACCTGGTTGCCATTCTCGATCCGCGGGGGCTGGAAGGCGACGGCGCTCGAGGAGCGGGGCGCGGGGAGATTGGCCGATTAACCGACCTCGCCGGCGTCATCAGATCCGATCCGGATCTGTGCGCTTTCACCGACGCCGCCGACGGCACGCGCCTGATCCTGCTGACGTCTGCCGCCCAGCGGGGCGACGCCAAGCGCGCGGTCGAGGCGGGCTTTTGCGGGTACTTGGCGAGGCCGGTGCGCCAGTCTGATCTTCTCGAATGCCTGATCGCCGCTCTCCAGCGCAACGAGGACCAAGGACCTCGCACGCTTATCACGCGTCACACCCTCGCCGAATCCCGCGTTGCGAGCGAGGAAGAGCAGCCTCCTCCTTTGGCGCCTGCCGAGGATGCGATGGGGCCAGAAGAGCTCGAACCGGCCGCGTCCGCGGCCCTCAGCCGCCCCGCGGCCCGAATCCTGGTGGTGGAAGACAACGTCGTGAACCAGCGCGTGGCCGTTCACATGCTGAGGAAGGGCGGGTACTCCTTTTGCGATGTCGCCTCGAACGGTCTCGAGGCGCTCGAAGCCCTCGAAAAGCGCTCCTATGATCTGATTCTCATGGATTGCCAGATGCCCGAGATGGACGGCTACGAGGCGACCCGCGAGATACGCAAGCGCGAGCAAGCGCTCGCCGACGGGGTCGGTGAAGGCGAGCGAGGCGAGACCAGACACACGCCCATCCTCGCCATGACGGCTCACGCCATGGCGGGAGACCGCGAAATGTGCCTCGCGGCGGGAATGGACGGATACATGTCGAAGCCGATCGATCCGAAGAGCCTCTTCGCAACGCTCCGCGAGTTCCTTTCCCCGTCGGACTCC
>DATKZW010000045.1:0-14375 GCA_035527775.1 Sumerlaeia bacterium
CCGCACCGCAGACGTTCCGGACGCTTCTTTCGAGAGGCGCTCCGGGAACGCTCCGTCGGAGGAATCACCGGTAGAGACGTTCGCGCTCGATGTAGGCCAGGACTTCGCGCGGAACGTGGGCGGAGAGGTCGCGTCCCTCCGCCAGCATTCGACGCAGCGTCGTGCCGCTCACGGCGGGCAGGTAGTACGGGCCGTTCTCGTCTTCCGCGCCGCGGCGGCCCGAAGCGCGTTCCGGCAACCTCGGCAGAACTCGCAGAGTCGCCAATCGTTTCAACTCTTCCACCTCGCGCCATTGGGGGAGTTCCTCGACGATGTCCGAGCCGACAATCAACTCGAACTCGGCTTCGGGGAAGCGGCGCGAGAGTTCCCGGATCGTGTCGATCGTATAGCTTGCCCCGCGGCGCTTCCCTTCGAGATCGAGAACCTCGACGCGCTCGCCGAGGGGTCCGAAGGCCAGTCGGCACATCGCGCAACGATGCTCGAAGGGGGAAACGTGCTTTCCGAAAGGATGCTGGGCGCACGGGATCACGAACACGCGTTCCACCGGCGCCGTCAGCAGGACATACTGCACGGCCAGCACGTGCCCCACGTGGGGCGGGTCGAAGGCGCCGCCGAAGATGCCGATTCGTTCACTCATGGGGCGCCGCCTCCGGCGAGCGGGGGTTGGGGCGAGGAAGCCGCCGATTCGGAAGTTGCGGCGACGCGGGCTTCCAGAAGATCCATGAGATCCGACGCGACTCCCATGTTGCGGAGGATGCCGACCCATTGCCGGGCTTGTTCGAGACGCCCTTCCTGGCAGTGTCGCCAGCCTCTGAGGAATTCGCGCTGCCACGGCTGGAGATCCTCCACGAGACCGGGCTCAGCCAGGATCGAGAGATACTCCGCCCCCGCGGAATTGTCGTTCGTCCTCAAGGACGCCGCCCATCCGTACCACATCCATTCGGCGTGGCGCGCGCCGATGCTTTTCAGCCGCGCCGCGACTTCCGCGAAGCGCCCCCAATCCCGGCGGGCCTCCAGCACCCGGAGCATCTCCTCCTGCCAACGACGATTCTCCAGCATGACGTCGGCCACCGACTCCAAACCGCGGTAGGCTTGCTCGTGGTACACCAGGCTCCGATCGAACCACGCCTGTCGCACCACGATCCACGCGTGCAGGCGTTCGGGCGAAGCAAGCGATACCAAGATCGCGATGACAACGCAACCCAGCGTCAGCGCAGAACCCACGCAGACGCGAACGGGGAGTCGCGGCTGTTCCCCGCGCTGACTTCGGCTCTTGGGTTCGGATTCGCCGTTCGACATGATGCCAGCAATCGCGAGGCCCGTCCGCGAATCAGTCGCGCGCCACAAACTCCGGCGCCGCCCCTCTGGGCAGAAGGCCGGCTTGGATCCCGCGCTCGAAGAGCGTCTCGATTGCGCGTCGCCCCGTCTCGCCGCAATCGAGCGTCAGATCGTTCACGTACATTCCCACGAACCGATCCGTGCGTTCCGCATCGAGATCGCGCCCCCACGCGGCGGCGTGTTTAAGCGCCTCCGTGCGATGCTCGAGCCCCCATTGAATCGACGCCCGGAGAACGCGATCCGCCCGCGCGATGACGTCGGGCGGGAGATCGCGCCGGATGGCGTTCACGCCGAGGGGCAGCGGCAGGCCGCCGGTCTCAGCGTGCCACCAGGCGCCGAGATCGACGACGAGGCGAAGCCCTTGATCGGCGTAAGTGAGCTGTCCCTCATGGATCAGGAGCCCCGCCTCCGCCTCGCCCGCGACCACGGCGTCCATGATCTTGTCAAAGGCAACGACGACGTACTCGAATTCCCCGATGCACAAGCGGAGCGCAAGAAACGCCGAGGTGCGTTCTCCCGGGACCGCGATTCGCCGCCGCGCAAGATCCGAAAGCGCGACGTCCCGCTTCGCCACGACCCTCGGGCCGTATCCAAGCCCCATGCTCGCGCCGCTGTTAAGCAAGACGTAGCGGTCGGTCAAGAACGCGTAAGCGTGAGCGGAAAGCGCCGTCACGTCCAGTTCGGAATTCTCGGCGCGCCGGTTCAGCGTTTCGATATCCTGGAGCGCGTGCTCGAACTCGAGCCCCTCGGTCGCGACCTTGCCTTGGGCGAGGCCGCAAAACATGAAAGCGTCGTCCGGATCGGGGCTGTGTCCCAAGGTCAGTCTCATCGATGCGATGTTACTCGATCTTCCTCTCTCGAATCAAGACTTCGCCCCGCGTGTCGGTCCCGCCTTTGCCTCGCACCGACGCGCGGAAGACCATCTCCCGGCCGATGCCGGTGATCGTCACGAGGAACGTCTGAGCCGCCTTCCCTTTGCTGACGAAATGCGCCGCCTCGACTCCTTCGAAGAGGAGGGTGGCGGACCGGACCTCCAAGTCGTTGGCTCCGCCCGTTTGCTTGAAGACCACTTCGTACTGCGTGGCGTTCTTGCACCAGGGAACGAGATCGACGTCGAGGTTCGACCACTTGACTCCGACGTCCTCGGGAGTCCACTCGCGGGCTTTCTGAAATCCGGCGGCGGCTGTCTCTCGCCCCTTCGTCTCAGCGCCGACGGCGGACGCCGCGCCGTAAACGGCCAGCTTGCGAATCAAGGGCTCGGCGGCGCACTTCACCACGCGCAGGCGCACTTTCGAGACCTCGACCGCCTCGAACCGGTCGATCTTCTTATGGCCGATGGCCGTTCCCTTCGCGATCTCGCGCCAGGCGCCGTCCGTCATTCCCTCTATCACGTACTCGCGCACGCGCTCCCCTTCGCGGATATCCTCCATCGTGACGACGCGATCGATGCGCGTCGGCCCCGCCAAGGTCAACTCCACGATGTCGCCCGCGCCGGCGGTTTCCGCGAGGTTCTTGCTGAAACGCCGCTGGATCTCGGCGCCGAACTCGGCCGAGCGGCGCGCGTCCGCTTCCGGGATGAGGCCGGTCGGATCCGGCGTGTTATTGAGGAGAAGCGCTCCGCCGCGGCCGACCGACCCGCAATACATCTCCATCAGATCCTCGACGCTCTTCAGCGTGTCGGCGTTGCGCGAGGTCCACATCCAATCGGCCCGAATCCGCGCGTCGCACTCGTTGGGCAGCCACGTGTCGCCGTCGGGATCGCCGTCTTCGGCGGTGTAGACGCCGTAGCGGGCGGGGTCCTTGGCCACGTTGACGGCGTTCCACCCCGGATAAGGCGCGTAGCCGTCTTCGTTGCCGACCCAGCGGATCGTGGCGTGCGGACCTTGGAAGACCATGGCCTTGGGCGCGTATTTCGCAATGATGTCGCCCACTTCGAAGACAAGGCTGCCGTCGAACCAGACCTCCATCATTTCGCCGTAGCGACTGAGGAGTTCGGTGAGTTGCTGGCGGTAGACCTTGATATAGGCCTCCTGCTCCTCATCGCTCTTGCACTTGCCGCCGACCGCCGCGCCGTGCTGCCGATCGGCCGGCGAGAGGTAGACGCCCAGTTTCATCCCCCGCCTGCGGCACGATTCGGACAGATCGCGCATAACGTCCCCCTTGCCGTCTCTCCAGGGGATGTCCTTCACCGAGTCGTTGGGCGTGTCGGTCCGCCACCAGCAGAAGCCGTCGCCGTGCTTGGCGACGAAGACGATGTACTTCGCGCTCATCGCCTCGGCGACCGACACCCATTGATCGGTGTCGAGTTGGTCGGGCTTCATGATGCTGAGGGGAACGGGCCCCCCGCCCTCCACCAAGTCCTGCCACGTCCAGGGCCCGAAATGGATGAACATTCCGACCTCGAGGTCCTGCCACGCCGCCTGTTGGGGCGTGGGTTTCGCCAATCGGGGCGTCTTGGGCGTCATCTTTTCGTCTCCTTCTTTCGCAAGAGTCGCAACGGCGATGGGCGCCAACAGAATCAACGGGAGTGCGCGTCTCGGTCTCATCGTCTTCCCAAACAGTCCCTCTCGGTGGAAGCTCAGCTCGGAGTCCCGCCTTTAGGCGGCGCATCCGCTACTGGCCTGGAAACCACCCGCGCAGAAACTCCTCAAGCGTGCCGTCATAGACGGCCTCGGCCAGATGCTCGACCCCCTGCTGATTGCCCCACGAGTAGTTGATCACCAGCTTCCCCTGGTATTCGCAGAGGTCGATGTCGGAGTTGTTCAGGTTCTGAGCTGTCGCGATTCGATCGCGCTCTTCCTTCGTGAGCTTCGGGTTCGCGATCTTGCGATCTTCGTCAGACGCCCGCAGAACCGGATTCAGCGGACTCAGCTCCCAATGGATGAAGTCTTTCGACCGCACGACGCACTGTTCCCACCCGTTATGGGCCTCGAGGTAGAAATCGTAGAACCAGCCGTCGAGGTAGCGCAGACAGTGCGGCGCCGTGTACCGGTCTTTCGCGTAATTGCACTCCGGGGGAGTCACTTCCCAATGCTCCAGGTCCTTCGAGGTCGCGAACCGGGCCGTGAAGGCGTGTCCCGTTTCTTCTTCCGGCTTATGGATTTCGAACATGATGACGTACCGATTGTCCGCCTTGCAGAGGGACGTGTTGCAGATGCCGTAGCCGGGCAGGTCCAGGGCCGTCCGCGAGTCCCAGTTCTTCAGGTCCCGGGACGTGAACATGGTCACTCGCTGGCTCTGCCAGCTGCCCTCGACTTGCGTCCCGAGAACGTGGACGATTCCATCCTCGACGTAGGCGCAGGGAAAGGCGTGTCCTTCGCCGAAAGCGGAAACCTCTTCGCCGGTCTCGCGGTCCACTATGTGCAGGTAGTTCTTGCCGGTCTTGTTTCCTTTGTACCTGGTCCGAACCCACTCGACCCGGTATACGCGATCGTTGAAAACGAAGGGCGTAACCTCAACAAGATCGCACTCGATCGTACCGAGTTTCCCAATCAGGGGTCGCCCGTCGGCGTCGACGTTCGGGCCGCTCACGCTGTAAGCCGCAAGTTTGCGAATCAGCGGCTCCGCCGCGGACTGGACCACGCGGAGACGAATTCTGGCGACCTTGACGGGCTCGAACCGGTCGATGCGCTTGTGGCCGATGGCCGTTCCCGTCGTGATTTCCCGCCACGCGCCGTCGATCATGCCCTCGATCACATACTCGCGGACGCGCTCGCCTTCGCGGATGTCTTCCATCGTGACGACGCGATCGATGCGCGTGGGTCCGCCGAGATCGAGTTCGACCGCATCGCCGCGGCCGCTCGTTTCCGCGAGACTCTTCCCGAAGCGCCACCGGATCTCGGCGCCGAACTCGGCGGACCGCTTCGCGTCCGCCTCGGGGATGAGGCCCGTCGTGTCCGGGGTGTTGTTCAAGAGCAGCACGGCGCCGCGCCCGACCGACTTGTAGTACATATCCATCAACGCATCGACGCTCTTCAAGGTGTCGGCGTTCTTCGTGTTCCAGAACCACGTGCTGCGGATGCGGGCGTCGCATTCGTTCGGGAGCCACTTGTCGCCGTCCGGGTCGCCGTCAGCCGCCGTCTGGACCCCGATGCGCGACGCGTCGGCCGTCGACACCGCGTTCCATGCGGGGTAGGGCGCGACTCCCTCCTCGTTTCCCACCCACCGAATCGTGGCGTGAGGCCCTTGGAAAACCATGGCCTTCGGCGCATGCTTCTTCAGAAGGTCCCCCACTTCGACGACGAGGCTTCCGTCAAACCACACCTCGCTCACTTCGCCGTAGCGGCTGAGGAGTTCGGTCAACTGCCGACGGTAGATCTTGTTGTACGCTTTCTGGCCTTCCGGCTTCTTGCAGCGGCCGCCGACCGTAGCGCCGTGCCTGTCGTCGGCGGGGGAGAGGTAAATGCCGAGTTTGATCCCGCCTTTGCGGCACGACTCGGCCAAGTCCGCCACGACGTCCCCCTTGCCGTCGCGCCACGGGATCTGGCGGACGCCGTAGTCGGTCGTCTCGGTCTGCCACCAGCAGAACCCCCCCACGTGTTTGGCGACGAAGATGATCTGTTTCGCCCCCATCGACTTCGCCACCGCGACCCACTGGTCGGTGTCCAGTTTCGAGGGATTGATCTCGGCCAGTGGCGTCGAGTGGTCGTCGTACTCTTTGTCCTGCCAGGTGCACGGGTCGAGGCACAGAAACATCTCGATCTCCATATCGTGCCACTCGACCTGCTCGGGAGTCGGTTTGGCGAGCATTCTCTCCTCCTTTTGGCCTTGCGCCGCGGCTGCAAGGCCCGCGGCGACCATTGCGAGAACCCAAAAAGCCGCGCTTCGGGGTATCATGTTTCTCCCCTGATTCGCTTTCGCCTTGCTCGTCGTCGAGCGAGGCCCACGCCCTTTGCGGACCCGGGGCGCCTCGACGCCGCCGAGAGATTCGGCGAGGAAACGCGGAGCGCCTCCCATCGATCCGCTTGGGGAGTTCCCATCTCGCGGTCCAAGCCACGCACTCCCGGGAGCGGACAACCGGGATTAAGCCCCGCGGCGACCGTTCTGTCAATCACGAACCGGCCCAGGCCGTTCCCGCAATCCGAATCCGATTCCGGAGGGGAAAAAAGAAGGGGAATGCGGCCTTCTCCCGCAGAACGCGTTTCGAAACGCGGAATTGTGAGGAATTGTGGAGTGCCGCGGCTTCGCTCGTTTCTATTGTACCGTCAACGGGCAAGAACATTGCCTTTCTCGGGACCGAAGCGCAGAATGATGAGCGGGAAAGCCTTGGTTCCCGGGGAACTCTGAGGTCGGAGCGCTCCTCGTGGAGGACGTAGCGGAAATGCCCGCGGGATGGAGGCTGGAGTGTTCTATTCGTGACGCGAAAGGAGGCGGGACCATGTTCGTCATCGCGAACCTCGACGGTGAGAGACTGCGCCGCTTGCAGGAATTCGAGAAGGAGCACGACATGCGGATCCTGGCGCTTGCCGATATGGAGGTGGCGCCCGCCACGATCGACGCCGAGCAGCTGGCGCAACTCCAGGCGCTCGAGAAGGATCTGGAAGCCGGAACGTTGCTCGCCGTGCAGTAGCCACACAAGGAACGGGGGAGGGCGCATGGAACTTGGAAAAATGATGAAAGAAAATGCTGGATTTTTTCCCTTCCAGCGGTTTACATGAGCCGCTTGCCTCTTTGTCGAGGGTGATCGAACCCGATCGGAGGCCGCGCGGAAGGCGGAGATTATTGGGCCCCGGAGTCGGTTTGGAGGATATTTCTCGTGCATTCGGCAGTTCGTGAGTTTCAGGCGCCAAGACTGAAACAAGAGTCCTTTGATTTCCGCCCCGGCGACACGGTCCGAGTGAGCGTACGGATCGTCGAGGGAGGGAAAGAACGCATTCAGGATTTCGAAGGGGTCTGCATCCGCCGCCGGGGAGGCGGTCTGGATGAGACGTTCACGGTTCGGCGCATCTCGTACGGCGTTGGAATGGAAAGGGTCTTTCCGCTTCATTCGCCACGAATCGAGGCGATCCGCGTCATTCGGCGGGGGCGGGTCCGCCGCGCTAATTTGACCTACCTCCGCGGTCTTCGGGGCAAGAAAGCGCGCATTGCTGAGGATCTCCAGCGCAGCCGCAAGGACGCACTGCTGGCCCGGGAAGCGAGCCGAGCCCAATCGGCGGCCGCGGCGGAAGAGGCCGCCGCCGAACTTGCTGGAGGAGATGCCCAAACCGGCGGTCCCCTCCCCGACGAGGGCTCCCCCCCTGAGTCCCCCTAGGCTGCCAAGGAAACCGGCGTCACGGCGAGGCGGGGAGCGGCCCCCTCGCGCGCCCCCCGAGGAGCCACAGATTCCCCCGACATGCCCTCCCAGGCCGCAATCGGATAGGACGCGGGGTCAAGGGCCGGGGGTCTCATCCCTCTGCCTCTGCGCGGAGCACAGTGGCGCCCTCCCCCGCCGGGGGAGCGGCTTTCACCGGTCTCAAGCGGGCCGGAACCCAAGAGGTTCACGGCCCGTTTTGCTTGCTCGCACTACAGGCCATTTGAAAACCTCAAAGAGCGTTCAAAGCGCAATCGCAACGCCTTCTGAGAGGGGCAAACGGGTCCGGCAGAGGCCGGGGACTGAAACTCGGTGGCCCGTCGTGCGGAAAGCCGAACCTCCGCGGGGCAAAAGTTATGTTGACAAGGGGCGGCGGATTCGGTTTACTGGTCCCCATTGAATGACGTATCTTGGGCCTCTCGTCGCGGAGCGGTACAAGATATAGCGTTTTGGTTTGCGTTTTGGCCAGCCCTCCGGCTAACGTTTCGTCGGGCGTTTCAGCCCGGGTTTGGGCGCTTTCCACGGAAAGGAAGGGAACGGCAATGGGTGAATGGATTGGACGAGGCAGAAAGGCGCGCTGGTCCTACGGTTTTGACGAAATCGCCCTGGTTCCGGGACGGGTGACGATCAACCCCGACGAGGCGGACTGCACCGGGCGGATTGGCGAGCTGGTTGTTCCCATTCCCATCATCGCGGCGGCCATGGACGGGGTGGTGGACGTGCGCTTCGCCATCGAGATGGGGCGGTTGGGCGGCCTGGCCATGCTGAACCTGGAGGGCGTCCAGACGCGCTATGACGACCCCTCGGGGATTCTGGCCGAGATCGCCGACGCCACGCCGGGAAAGGCGACGGAGCTGTTGCAGAAGCTCTATCAGCCGCCGATCAAAGAGGAACTCATCAGCAAACGGATCGAAGAGATCAAAGCGGGCGGCGCCCGGGCCATTGTCTCGGCCATTCCCCAGCGGGCCGAGCGCTTCGGCGCCATCGCTCAGGAGGCGGGTTGCGACGTTTTCGCCGTCCAGTCGACCGTCGTCACGGTCCAGCACCTGTCAAACGCCTACAAGACGCTGAATCTCGAGCAGTTCGTCAAGCAGATGAAGATCCCCGTCATCGTGGGCAACTGCGTCACCCACGAGGTGTGCTTGGACCTGATGGAAACGGGTGTGGACGCTCTGCTAATCGGCGTCGGGCCGGGGGCGGCTTGCACCACCCGCGGCGTGCTCGGCGTGGGAGTGCCGCAAGTGACGGCCACGGTCGACGCGGCCTGGGCGCGCGACAAGTACTTGACCCGAACCGGGCGCTACGTCGCCATCATTACCGACGGCGGGATGTCGGCGGGCGGCGACATCTGCAAAGCCTTCGCCTGCGGGGCGGACGCCGTCATGGTCGGCTCCGCCTTCGCCCGCGCCAAGGAGGCGCCCGGCGGCGGTTACCACTGGGGCATGGCGACCCCGCATCACAACCTGCCGCGAGGAACGCGGATCCGAGTCGGCGTGACCGGCTCGCTCGAAGAGATCCTGGTCGGCCCCGCTCACCTGGACGACGGTTCGCAGAACCTCGTCGGCGCCATCCGCACCTGCATGGGCTACATGGGGGCGCGCACGATCCGCGAGTTCCAGGAAACGGAGATCGTCATTGCCCCGGCCATCAGAACCGAAGGCAAGATCTTCCAGAAGGCGCAGAATATCGGGATGGCGAAGAACTAGAACGCAGGCTGAGCGGGACGTGGAGTTGGCAATGAGACGACAAGGGACCGTAGAACGCATTGGAGGGCATGCTGACGAGATTCGCTCGCGATCTCGCGTCAAGACGCTTTCCTTGTCTGGCTCCGCCGCTCGTGATGAGGCAACGGAAGATAGCGACGCCGACGCGCTCGCCGCCCTTGTCCACGGCTTCTACACCGAGGGGAGAACATTTCGAAACGGGTGAGCGTCGCAGTGGACAATGATCCCCCTCGCGGCGAAGCCTAGCATTTTTCTCTTCTGAACAGGGTGGCTTGCGCCAGGCAAGGCCGGCCGGCCGTGATGTCTGAGGACCTGAGGAAATCTCTGAAGGGCTATCTGGACTTCCGCCACATGTTTCGCCATGCCTACACGGTGGAGCTGCAATGGCGGAGAATGGCGCCCCTCGTCTTCCAGACTCAGAGCGATTTCCGCCGACTGGAGACGGAGCTGCGGCAGTTCTTGTCGAAGATCGAGGCCGCCGACAGCCGCGCGCCGTTCCAGGGAGAGTCGAGTTCATGATCGTCGTCCTTGATTTCGGGTCCCAGTACAGCCAGCTCATCGCGCGCAAGATCCGCCAGCTCAACGTCTATACGGAGATCGCGCCGTATAACGTCTCGATCGCGAAGCTCCGCAAGATGAATCCCGAGGGGATCGTCCTGTCGGGCGGCCCGGCCAACATTTACGCCAAGGGCGCCCCGCGCCTCAACAAGCGCGTGCTCGATCTCGGCGCGCCCGTCCTCGGGATCTGCTACGGCATGCAGGCGATCGCCGTGGCCATGGGCGGCAAGGTGGACCACTCCGACAAGCGCGAGTACGGGCATGCGATTGTTGCGCGCCAGGAAGAGGACGCGCTCTGGTCCGGCCTCGCTCGCAAGCAGCGCGTATGGATGAGTCACCAGGACCGCGTGGCGCAATTGCCCAAGGATTTCCGCGTGCTCGGCGTCACGGAGTCGTGTCCGGCGGCCATCCGCCACAAGACCCGCCCCATTTACGGCGTTCAGTTCCATCCCGAGGTCCACCACACGACTCACGGCGAGCGCATGCTGAGCAATTTCGCCATTCGTATCTGCGGGTGCAAAGCGGATTGGCGCATGAAGGACTTCGTCGAGCGCACGGTCGACGAATTGCGCGAGCAGACCGACGGACGGCGCGTCGTGTGCGGCGTCAGCGGGGGGGTCGACTCGACGGTGCTGGCGGTTCTCTTGCATCGCGCGATCGGCGACCGGCTGGCGCCCGTTTTCGTCGACAACGGCGTGTTGCGCCTCAACGAAGCGGAGGCCGTCCAGCGGAGTTTCGCTTCGCTCGGCATCCAGATCACGATGGCGCGAAGCGCTTCCCGTTTCCTCAGAAAGCTCCGGGGAGTGAGCCATCCCGAGCAAAAGCGCAAGATCATCGGCCGCGAGTTCATCAAGGTCTTCTTCGAGCGCCTGAAGCCGAACGACCTTTTGGCGCAGGGCACGCTCTATCCCGACGTCATCGAGAGCGTTTCGACGAAGGGACCGTCCGCGACGATCAAAACACACCACAACCGAGTGAAGGAAGTGCTGAAGCTGATCGAGGAAGGACGCGTTGTCGAGCCCCTGAAGGAGTTGTTCAAAGACGAAGTCCGCGAAGCGGGACGGGCGCTGGGCCTCTCGAAGGAGATCCTCTGGCGCCATCCCTTCCCGGGGCCGGGCTTGGCGATTCGCATCCTCGGCGCCGTGACGCCGAAGCGTCTCGCCATGCTGCGCCAGGCCGACGCCATATACCTTGAGGAGATGAAGAAGGCGGGCGTATATTACGACGTGTGGCAGGGGTTCAGCGTCCTCCTGCCGGTGAAAGCGGTGGGAGTCATGGGGGACGAACGCACCTACGAGCACGTCCTGGCGCTGCGCGCCGTCGAGAGCGTGGACGGCATGACGGCAGACTGGAGCAAGTTGCCTTATGACTTGCTCGGTCGCGCGAGCAACCGGATCATCAACGAGATCAAGGGCATCAACCGCGTCGTCTACGACGTCTCGAGCAAACCGCCGAGCACGATTGAATGGGAATAGGGACGAGCCGGAGGATCTGCCGCCGTCAGGTGGTGCGAGCAAAGGAGGAGAAGATCATGGCGGAGACGCTGCTGCGAACCAACTGCCCAAACCTGAACCTGATCACGCGGGGCAAGGTGCGCGACATTTACGATCTCGGCGAGCATCTGCTGCTCGTCGCGACCGACCGCATCTCAACCTTCGACGTTGTGTTTCCGAACGGAGTTCCGGACAAAGGCCGGATCCTCACGCAAATCTCGCGCTTCTGGTTCGAGAAACTCGCCCGCGTCACGCCGAGCCACGTTGTCAGCTTCGACGTGGCGGATTTCCCCAAGGAGACGCGCCCTTACGCCGGCCAACTGGAGGGCCGTTCGCTCCTCTGCAAGAAGGCCAAGCCCCTCGAGATCGAGTGCGTCGTGCGCGGCTACCTGGACGGGTCGGCCTGGACCGAGTATCAGAAAACCGGCGGCAAGATCGCATCGGGTCACGAACTGCCCGCCGGACTCCGCCAGCGCTCGAAGCTGCCCAAACCGATCTTCACTCCCGCCACGAAGGCCGCGGAAGGACACGATATCAACCTGACGCTCGAGCAGGCCGCCGAGATCGTCGGCAAGGACGTCTTCGAGGACGTGCAGGCGCGCAGCATCAGACTCTACCAGACGGCTCACGATTTCCTGCGGGAAAGAAACATCACGCTCTGCGACACGAAGTTCGAGTTCGGACGCCGGGACGACGGATCGATTATCTGGATCGACGAGGCGCTCACGCCCGACTCCTCGCGGTTCATGGTGCGCGACTCCTACTCTCCCGACGCCGAGCCCGTCAGCTTCGACAAGCAGTTCGTGCGCGACTGGGTCGTGAGCACTGGCTGGGACAAGACGCCCCCCGCCCCCGAGATCCCCGACGACATCGTCGAGCAGACCCGCCAGCGCTACCTCGAAGTCTATCGCCTCATTACCGGGAAGACGCTGGATTGACCCCTTGCAAAGGAACCTTGCATGCCAACGAAACTGAGAACCGGACAGACGCTCCTCTTCATCGGCGACAGCATCACCGACTGCGGGCGCCGGGGCCCCGACGCGCCTCTCGGCGCGGGCTACGTGAGGATTTTCGCCGACCTGCTGGCCCTGCGCGAGCCCGCCAAGCGCCTGACCATCGTCAATAAGGGCATCGGCGGCAATACCGTCGAGGACCTCCAGGCCCGCTGGCACGACGACGTCTTGCGTCTCGAGCCGGACTGGCTGTCCATCAAGATCGGCATCAACGACCTCCACCGCACCCTCTTTCAACGCCCCAACCCTGTGCCGCCGGACCAGTTCGGAGAGATCTACGACGAGATCCTATCGCGGACGGCGACGATCCTTCCCGGACGCCGCATCCTCTTGATTGATCCTTTCTACATCAGCATGAACCGCAACGGCCGCTCGCCCCGGGCGGCGGTGCTCGAGATGTTGCCCAGGTACCTTGCCGTCGTGCACGAGATGAGCCGCAAACACGGCGCGCGGCTCGTCAGAACCCACGAGATGTTCCAGAGACTGCTCAAACACCACGACCCCGACCTCTTCTGCCCCGAACCCGTACACCCAAACCCCACGGGCCACCTGGCCATCGCCGAGGCCGTCTACGAAGCCCTGAGCGGGTAAAGCGCGGCGGGGGGTGACGGGTAAACGCGTCGAAGACGACAGAACGAAAGCAGACAGGCGTGGAGTAGCATGTCATGTTCTTCTTCTTTCCTTATGGCGTCGATCGCCCTCTCCGCCGCGCGCCCGTGGTCACGTACTGGCTGCTGGGCGTGAACACAGCCGTCTACGTTCTGCACTTCTGGGCGCTGCCGGCGGCTTATGACGTCCGCCCCGACGAGATCATCCGGACCTTCGGCTTCACCTTCACGTTCGAGGCGCCTTGGCGGATTCTCACATACATGTTCTTTCACGGGAACGTGTTTCACTACCTTTTCAACATGTTCTTCCTGTTTCTGACCGGAGGAGTGGTGGAGGACAAGGTCGGGCGAAGGCGGGCGCTGATCCTCTACCTCGTCGGCGGCGTGGCGGCCGCCCTCGTGCACGGCGCGGCGATCTCCCTGACGGGAGGATCCCGGGCGCCGCTGGTCGGCGCTTCGGGCGCCATCGCCGCCTTGATGGGCGCCTTTTGCGTTCTCATGCCTTGGACCGATTTCAAGATGCTCTACTTCTTCCCTGTCCTGCTTCTCTATCCGACTCGTCATTGGCTGGGAACTTTCGGCTTCCCGGCGGTTTTCCTTCTGGGGACTTACTTCCTCTTGGGCAACGTCTTCAGGGCCCTTGGGAGTCATCCCGCGGGCGCCGCGGTTGCCTATTGGGCCCACATCGGCGGCTTCGCTTTCGGCGCCGTTGCGGCGGGATTGCTCTACGGGTTCCAGGCGCTCTGGCTGACCCCTCAAGAGATGAGACGAAGGGAGAGGGAGAAGAAGCGCGCCGAGATCGAAGCGGCGCGACGCTTCCTGGCGGAGCGGCGGCGGGAGAGGGCGCATACGGGCCCCGGAACGTCCGCCGTCCCGGGCGGACCCCAAACGACCGATCCGGGGCGCGGCTCACCAGCGGACGGCGCCGCTGAGAATCGCGCTCACCCCTCGCCGGCGCGCCCTCTTGTCTCTCCCCGACGCCTCCAGAGTCTGGTCCCCCTCTCGGGGGGGCGCGCCGCTCCCGATGGGGAAACGGATTGGACCTCGGCGTCAGGTCCGCCGAGACCGGCCTTTCGACCCACCATCGGCTTGCGTCTTCCGGACTCGAGTCTCTCCGCGGACGGCCAGGACGCATCACAAGCATGCCCGGCCGAAGAAGAGGACGCCCCGCCTGAGTGTCGTCCCCAGGGAGCAGAATGACGGACCGACGCACTAAGAGCCTATCCGAGAACCTCGATTTGGTGTATATGTGGCCCGTGGCGCTTTGCCGCCATTTCGTTCCACTTCCTGTTGTTCTTGCTGAAGAGGAGGCCTTTGCCATGCCCCGTTCGATTCCTCCCGACGACACCTTG
>DATKZW010000046.1:0-6195 GCA_035527775.1 Sumerlaeia bacterium
CGTTCATCGGAGATCAGGAGACGATCCGCGTCGTGGTCGACGGCGATGCCGGAGGGCCGAAGCAAGCCGGCGCCGGTCGTCGAGAAGACCCGCTTCAGGGAGTCGGTCCCCATCCCGGGCCGGAAGCGGAACACGGATGCGCTCAAGCGGTCGGTGATCCACAGGTAGCCGTGCCCGTCAACTGCGAGGTCGGTGGGATCCACGGGTGGATCCGCCGACAGTGTCTTGAGGGAAACGGAGAACTGGACGTGGCTTTCAGGCGAAAGCCGTACGAGGCGGCGCTCCTCGCGATCCAGCGTCCACAGAGCATTGCGGATCGGGTCCCAGGCCAGTCCCCGCGGTCGTCCGAGATAGGCGGCCAACTGACGCCCCGGAACTGAAGAGGATTGGGGAATCAGCCGTTCCCCCCGGTATTGCTTCACCGTGTTGAGCTGGACCACCAGGTCTTGGTTGGAGGCAACGGCGCCGTCCCCCTCGTGGATGACGGCCAAGTCCTTCATGCCGTCGCGATTGAAGTCCGCGGCAACGATCGCGCGGGGCTTCTCGGCTGTGGCAAAACTGTGGTGAAACCGGAGGGGAAGCGAGGCGTCCGCCTCTTGGGGCACAGCCGCCCTCGGCTGTGAGAGAAAGAGGCTGCCTCCGCCGCTCACGAGATATATGAGCGCCAAGTCATCGCGCCCGTCGAGGTCGGCGTCGTAAAGGACCAAGTCTGCCGGCCCCTGGCCTGCGGGGAAGGAGGCGTTGTCGAGCAGCGGGAGTGCGAGGAGGCGCTCGGCCGAACCGTCGGCGCGCAGCCCCATGTGAAGGTCCACCGACTGGCTCGCGCCGTCCAGGGCGACCAGGTCCCAGAGCCCGTCCTCGTCGAGGTCCGCCGCGGCGATGGCCGTCAGGTCCGCCCCCTCGGCGAAGGCGGCCCTCCAGGGGAACTCGCCCGTGCCGTTCCCGCGCCACAGCTGCAGGTCCTTGCGATTGGCGACGACGAGGTCCGTCGCCCCGTCGAAGTCGAAATCGGCGATCGAGAAGGCCGTGGGTCCCCCGCCGACGGTGGCCACCGGGATCAAGAGGGGCGTCTTCCACCGCCGACGTCCGGCGTGGAGGACAATGCTGACCTGATTGCTGTCGAAATGGCCCACCACCAGATCGAGCCGGTCGTCGGCGTCGATCGTTCCAGCCGCCAAGGCAATGGAGAAACGCGGCGGCGAGGAGAGATCAGGAGCCAGGGCCACGGGACGGAAAGGCTCGAAGCCGCCGACCGGGTCGCCGTAGAGAATGCCCAGAGAGGGATCGGTGGCTTGGGGCGGACCGGGGTTGCCCGAGCAGAGGACCGCGAGATCCGCGAAGCCGTCTCCGTCGAAATCGTGGGCCAGCAGCGCCCGCGGCAGATCGTTGAGGGGTCCCGGATGGATCCCGACTTCCGCTTCGCCTTGAAATGAGAACGTGCCATCGCCTCGACCGTAGTACCAGCGCACGGCGTCGTCGAAGGCGAAGGCAATGGCCAGGTCGGCCAAGCCGTCTCGGTTGAAGTCGCCCGAGACAACGTCCTGCGGGACCCGCCCACTGTTGTCGATGGGACCCGCTTCTTTGGGGTCAAGGGGCGAGGTTGCCCCGCCGACGGTTGCGCCGATCTCGGCATGGCCTTGGACGCCCTCTCCGCCGTTGAGCCCCGCGCCAGGAAGCGGAAGGCGGAAGGCGGCCGCGGCTTGCGCCGTCGGTTCCTTCGCCGTCTCGGTCTGTCTGCGCGCCGCGTCCTCTTGGGCGCGCGCCGCCGCCCCAAACGCTAGCAGAGCCAACGCCGCCAGTGCGGCGGGGATTGAGGAACGCGACGTCATGGGAAGACCGGCGGCCTCCTCGCTAGTTCCCGCCGCCGACGAATCGCGGGACGGGAAGGTCCCCGCCGAAGGCGCCGAGGTCGCCGCTGCTGATCGTCCCGTTGGTCGGGTCGTAGACCGAGTCGGAAGCCGAGTGTACCCCGTAGGCGGAAGCGCCGGGAGGAAGGCTGGTGGGGAAAGGATAGTAGACGATGAAAGAATCCTTCAGGTCGGGCCCCACGCTGACGACGGCATAAGCGCTGGACGCCATGGCCGGCAGATCCAGCATCCAGGCGATCGTGGGGTAATGAAAATAGAGAAGCGATTGCCCGGCGTTGAAACCCGGTGTGGGCGGACGGAAGGGATCGCCGGCGGATGCCTGAGCGGCGGCGAAACTGCCTCTCGGCGTTTGGATTCGCAGAAGCCCGAACGGATCGCGGAAGGCTTCGGCGCCGGCATAGGCAATGGGAGTCGTGAGGGCTTGCAGCGCCACGCGAGAGACGACGCCGAAGGCATCTTCCGAGGAAGCGACCGGCTCGGGGTAATGGCCATGGTCCACGCGGTAGAACTCGATGGCGTCGGCCAGAATCCGCTGGTTGTTGCGACTGGCTGAGACTTTGGCTTGGACGTGAAAACGGCGCAAGCTGGGCAGCGCCGCCAGGGCGAGAATGGAGATGATGGCGATGCTGACAAGCAGCTCGATGAGCGTAAATGCGGACCTGCCCCCGGCGCCGGAAGTCCCTCGCCGGGTTGTCGGTTCCCCTTCTCTGGCCATCCTTGCCGACGCCGCCGGACTTCCCATTGCCCAACTCCCACGCCCAATTCGCCACGATCAGCGATGCGGCCCAATCATCAGACTGGGCACGTACTGGCCGTCGTGGGCGTCCTTTTCCATCGACAGGAGAGCCTCGGTCCACCCCGGAAGTCGGGTCCCTTCCGACCGGGAAGAGGGAGCGCCGAAGCCGCTCTCGGAGGCGCGAAGCCGCTCCCCAGCAGTCACCGTCGTTTCCTCGCCGGGCCGCCCCACGGCGACCGTGCCTTCCGTCACCTCAACGCGGGTCTCGCCCCCCTCCACCGACACCCCGAAGCTGGTGCCCGTGACGCGGACCAGGCAATGAGGCGAGCGAACGTGAAACCCCTTCCGCGAAACCGGACCACGGGGCGGCACATGCACCCACACCGCGCCCTGTTTCAATTCTACACGATTGGCGTCGACGATTTCAACCGTTGTGGAGTCAGCCAGCGCTCCGCGCACGCCGCCCTCGAGACGGAATATCCCCATCGCCTCGGCCGCGGTTTCCAGTGTGGACGCCCGGCCGTAGGACCATTGCCCCACCCCCGCGCAGAGGCGGGTCCCGGACGATTCCCGCACCGTGACCTCGGCTGTGGCGAACTCCAGTTGGCCCACGGGTCGGCGCCCCGCCGTTTGCACCAGGCCAATCCCCACGACAGTCGCCAGGGCCGCCGCGGCCAGTCCCCAGGCGAGACGGCGTCGAACCCGCGGAGGGGGAGAAAGGAGACCGGTCAAACGGGAGCCCTCTCTGGGCCGCGGCGCCAGCCCTGGGGCGCGGAAGGAGGCGGGGGCCCGCATTTGATTCCGTTCCTGGTTCCGTCCCAATCGCCCAAGCAGATCGCCCCGCACGCGGTCCTTCAACTCCCCGGGCAGACCACGGGTTGGCGCCTCGGCCGCTTCCCGTGCGAGGGTCGCCAAACCGACCCCAACGGCGCGGGCATTCCCGACCGCATCGGCGCAAGCCGGGCACGAACGGATATGCCGTCGCTCCCGGCGGCTCAGCGAGCGAGCGGGGGAGTCCAGGACTTTTATTTGCAGTTCTTCACACGCGAAATCTCGCATCGGACCCCGTCCTCAGATCTCTTCCATGCTAGAGTAGCCCTTTTTGTTCAATCGCTGCCGAATCGCCTTCAATCCACGATGCACTTTCGTGCAGACGGTGCCCAGCGGGACCTCTAATACCGCGGCCACTTGGGCGAGGGTAAGCCCCTCGAAATAGCGGAGTTGCAGCATCTCCTGGGTCGGCAGGTCCAACTCTGCAATGGCCTCCTGGACGATCTCACGGCGCTGGGCGCTGACGGCTTCGTCGCGCGGACTGGGCGCCGCGCTGGCCTGGCGGGCTATCAGATCCTCGGGGGGATCGGCTTGCGCGTCCCGTCCCCCGAAGGAAGCCAAGTTGCTGAGGATCCACACCTGCACCTTTTTCTTTCGCTGCCGCAGGGAATTGAAGGCCACATTCCGTGCGATCCGAAGGACCCAGGGCCCGAAATGGTCGGTGTCTCGCAGCTGGCCCCGCCGCTCGAAGGCTTTCAACCAAGTGTCCTGGAACAGATCCTCGGCCGCCGACGGGGAGCCCACCAGGTGAATCAGGTAACGAAACACCGGATCGCTCCATTCCCCGTAATACTCCTCAAAAGCGCGACCGGGTGCTTCCGCCAACGGCTTGCTCGCCTTTCGCTGCACGGCGCCGCCTTCCGCCGTCCACTTGTTATGGACACGCTGGACGCGTTTTTTATTTCAGAAAAGAGGGGCGGCGAACCGCGCCCCCCCGGAAAAGACCCGTATTCCCGCCCCCCAGGCGGCGGATTCCCGACGCTCGCCGGTCCCCGCCGCGCGACTGATCCGGGCCGGACCCGGTCCAGCAAGACAGTCATCGGCGCGCCCAAGGTTCGGGGCCTTTCCCCAAAGAGAGAGACCCATCCGATTCTGACATTCTGCACTTCCGAGCGCAAGGGGAAAGCCGCAAAGGGCTTGCCGCACCGGTTCCGGAGCCCGTCTCGGAGCATGCCGTTACCGACTGTGCCGGTAGCGGCCGATGATTTCGCGCTGAAGCTCGGGCGACAAGGTGACGAACCTGGCCGAGTACCCGCCGACGCGCACCATCAGATGGGCGTGCCTCTCCGGGTCCTCGAGGGCTTGGCGCAGCTCCTCGACGTCCGTGGTGTTGCCGTGGTAGATTTGCCCCCCCCCGTTGATGAAGGCTTGGAGAAGGCTCCTGATGTTTTCCACGGTCGCGAAGTGAGAGTCGAGATCCCACATGCTGGTCGCGCCCCCGGAGAACCGGGTCCAGTCGAGAGAGTTGGCTGAGAGGATTGCGGCCGTGATGCCCTCGGTCATGGAGGAGCTCTGGGGCGCAAGGCCTTGAGCAATCGGCGTGCCCGCGCGGCGCCCGTCGGGGGTGGCGCCGAGGGCCGCGCCGGCAACGGGGGCCAGCACAAAGGTCATAATGACCGGTTTGATCCGGCCGCCGAGGCGGTTCGTGAAGGAATCGAAGACATCGCAGACGGTGCCCAGAACTCGGTTCACCATGGCGTCGGCTTCTGCGTGGCCTTGCCCGTACTTCGGGAGAGCGGCGAGCCGGCGCCGCAACGGTTCGCAACCTTGGAAATCCGCCTTGAGCGCCGCCAGGAGTTCCGATCCCGTGACGAACTTCTCCTCGAAAACCGCCCGCTTGACGGCGAACAAGGCATCCCCTAGATTGGGAAGGCCCAAGGGAGTGACCCCGCGGTCTTCGTAGCGCGCGCCGCCGTCGTTGATGACGCGGCCTCGTTCAATGCAGTCGGCCACTTGGCTCGAAAGGAGGAAGCGGGGCCGAAGTCGCGCGAATTCCTCCGCCGCAATGTCTATCCGACGGAAAGTCAGCGTCAGGATGCGGTCGAGCTCGCGGGCGAAAGCGGCATAGAGTTCCTCAAAACTCTCGCAGTCGGCGAGGCTCTTCTTGAGCTGCGTGGACTGGCGCCTGCCGGTGTTCAGGCACACGCCTCCCGTAAACGCCAGCTCCAGAACCTTGCCCGTGTTGAAAAAGGAGGTGAAAAGCAGATCGCCGTTCATCCCCTGCGGGGAGACCTCCATGCACCCGCCGCACATGTACATGCGGGCGTCCTCTTCTTGAATGCCGCGCCGCGTCAGGGCCCGGACAATGGCGGGATCGCTCAGGATCTGCGCGCGATTGCCGCCTTCCGCCAGGTCCCGCGCGGCGAGATCGAGCAGAGATTGCGGCGGATCTTCGGGGATGCGAATGTAGACGGATGGGTGCGTGACGCCCAGACCGGCGATCGACTCGACCATGATGGTCGAGAGCGGGTTGGCGGCGGAGACGCCCCGGCCGTCGCTGCCGGCGACGACGATGGCTTCCACCCAGCCGTCGTTCTCGAACATCAGGCGCTCGTGGAACCGGATAAAGAGCTCGTCGATCAGTTCGCGGGCGGACTCCAGAGTCTCCTTGCCGGCGGCCAGGTCCCTTTCGAGGTGCGGCCAGAGATGATAGTCCAACCGTCCGGGGCCGTTTCCCCCGTGGGGATTCTCGAAGATGGTCGCCAGGTAGGAGATGTGGAAGGACTGGACCGCCTCGCGGAAGTCCCGCGCGCCGAAGCG
>DATKZW010000047.1:0-3064 GCA_035527775.1 Sumerlaeia bacterium
CGATGATCTCGTAATCGTCGAAGTAGGTGGACATGAACTCGTTGAGAGTGACCTCGGCCGACTGCTTCGGGCTGCGCACGATCAGCTCCACGCTGTCGTCATACTCGTCTTTGGCGTCGTTCTCGTTGACCCGGCCCACGCGGATGTTAAGGCCGCGGAACTGGGTCTCGCCCCCGGTGGACAGCGTTCGGGTCGTAGATGCCGGCTCCGCGGATTGCTGGGTCAATGTCTTCAGGGCCTCGTGACCTTCCTCGTCGAGAAGCATGAGGCCCGGGTGCGGCTCTTTGGGGTCCTTTGGCGGCGAGGGCGCCTGGGGCGACAGCCCCGCGTTGAGGGCGTCCTTGCTTCTCGTCTCCTCCTCCGCCCCCCATGCCGGGGCCCAGAGCGCCGCGAGAAGAAGCGGAACCGCGAGAATCAGCGCGCACGCTCGGCGGCGGGATCCGTGCGGCCTGTGCGTCGCAACGGAGGCGGTTTCAGAACCTCCCGTAGTGTTCTTTGTCATGGCAATCCTGTCTCCTTTCTCTCAGATTGTCTCGTTCTGCTATGTTCTCTCAGGCTGGTGAGGCGTCGCCTGGGACGGCCCGCTTGAGTTGGGGGGCAGCGATTCGCGCCTTAACTTCTCCCGGACGCTCTCTCGCGCTTCGTCCTCCCGGGTCGTGTCGTGAAGTTGCCGGCAGCGGGCGCGCGTCTCGAGGATCAGTCGGTCCAAGAGCGACCCTCCGCCGGCGCCTTGCCTTTCGCCGATCCCCGCCCCGGCGGTCGTGAGCCGCAGCATGCTGTCGAGCAGCATTGCGTCGACCTGAGACAGGTACGCTTCATCGACGGGGCCCCCGGGGCGGGCCGCGCTTTTCCCCGTGAATGTCAGACACCAAAGGCCTATCGCCGCCACGATGAAGGCCGCCGCCGCCGCGGCCTGGAACCAGCGGCGCCGGAAAACGCGCCCTCCCCTCTCCGACAGGCTCGGCACGCGACCGGCATTCGCGTTTTCCTGCGAAACCCCGGCGGCGCCCCGCGACGGAGCCGCTTCCGCCCGTCTTGCCGCCGCGCGCAAGATGACGCACGTCGATTCCGCCGAGGGCGCTGGCCGCGGCCGCTCCTCGAAAAACCGAGCCAGATCGCGATCGACCGCATCCTCCCGCTCGTCCGCCAAGTTGTCCCTATGAGATCCCTGCAAGTCCCTCTCCTTCATCGCTCTCATCTCCCTTCCAATCGGCGCCCTGCCATCACCCCAAGGTTCTTGTGGGCGAGACGCCGGCGCCACCGCCCCCCAATCCCGAATCCCTGACCCCCCGATCCCTAACCCTTCCGCACCGACGCCAGTTCCCGAGCTAGCCGCCTCTGTGCCTCACTCATGCGCCAAAGAACCGTCCCCAGCGGGCAGCCCATGAGCTCGGCGATCTCTCGGTAGGCGAGGTCGCCGTCGATTCGCAGCAGAACCGTCCGGCTCATCTCCTCGGGCAAACGCTTCAGCGCCGCCTCCACCAACTCGCGTTCCTCGCACGCCGAGGCTTGCTCGCGAGGATCCGCGGGCGGTCGTCCTTCCGCGCCGGACGCGGCCCGATCGCTCGAAGCCGCTTGCTCCAACTCCTCCTCTGAATCCACGGGCGTTCGCCGCCGCTCCCACCCCGAGCGTTTCTCGTCCACCCAAAGCCGGTACGCCGTCTGGAAAAGCCAGGGGCGAAACCGGCCGCGCGGCTTGTAAGCGTCGAGCGCCTCGAGTGCCCGAAGCCAGGTTCGCTGAGCGAGGTCCTCGGCAGCGTCGCGGTCGGCGCCCAGAGAAAGAACGAAGCCCAGCAGGCGCGAGGCGTAGCGACGATAGAGGTCCTCAAAGGCCTCCGCATCGCCTTCCAAGTATCGGGCGATCAGGGAATCATCGCTCCGGCTCATCGCTGCCCCCCGGCGGGGGCGTATGGTACACGCCGCACGGACGGAGACGCCCGCCTCCCCCACGCCGAGAATCCCCGCTCATCGGCGGCTCCACCGACGACTTTCCGGGAAGGCGCCATAGCCGGGAAGTCCTCCTCAGAGAGTATAACGAGCAAGGGCGGGCCTTTATTGGGATCTTTCCTTCGAGTGGGGATGGGGGGTCCCGAGGTCATCCTAGACTCGAGAAGCCACAGGCCGATGCCTATCCGCCGAAGGCCCGGCGGCACTGGCCTTCACGATGATCCCAACTACGAGAGCGTTAAGGAGCGTAATTCTGGTTGAGGACATGAGGCCCGCCCCCGTATCCTAGATGTCCCATACCAGAATCGTGCTGTCCTGCATGCCGAGCGCAAAGGAGCGGTTTTCGGGGGAGATGGCGAGGGCGTGGGCGCAATGGTCAAGATCAAGACGACGAAGCTGAGGCAAACAATTCCGCTGCGATGCATTGTGGTGTTCCTCTCTCTGTCTTGTTTGCTTTTGGGCGCCGGCTTGCTTCGTTGTCACTGCCGCAGTCTCGGCAAGACGATCTCCCCTCCTGCCTAGCGAGCCGTGTCGTAGCAGGCGCCGTGGAAACCGCTGTTGCAGTCAAGTTAGAGCGTGATGCAACGAAAGTCCTCCCGCGAGAGGCGGATCTCATGGCCCCCGTCTTCGAGAATCCTCAGGAGGCCCGATCCCCGCGCGCCAACCCTCACCGGAACGGAACCTGACCCAGAATGCCGCTGATGTCGATGAGGTGCATCTGGCGTCCCTCGCCCCCGTGGGCGGAGTCGATGACGACCTTCGTCCCGTCCGGGCTGAGACGCGGGTGCGTGTCGACGCGCCATTCCCCGTCGTACTCCTTCGGGGTGGCGAAGCGCCCGACAACGACTCTCCGGCGGGTCGGAATATGATAGAGATAGACCTCCTGCTCGCGCCGTTCGCCGAGCGGGTATGTGTCGGTCAGGAGCCATTGGCCTCCGGGAAGGTAGGACTGATGTCCGTTCGGCGCTTCGAGGACGAGGGTCTCTCGGCCGCTGCCGTCGTCGCGGTACAGATAGTAGCGCTCACGGTGGATCAGAATGTGCTTGGGATCGCGCCACACGTAGTGCGATATCAAGGGCTTGTCCGTCACGAGCCGGATGTCCGCGCCGTCTGCGTT
>DATKZW010000048.1:0-3709 GCA_035527775.1 Sumerlaeia bacterium
CGCAGGACGAGATGCGCCGCCCTGCCGCCTGTGGCGGGGCGGCGCCCCGCCCTACCGCTTCGATCGGAGGAGACCATGAGAAGACGGACTTGGATTGCGGCGCTTTCTGTTGGTTGTTCACTCGCCATTTTGCCTTGCACGGGAGGAGTCGCTATGGCGGACGCCGTCATGGATGACGCATTCGACGACGGCGTGCTTTACCGAAACGCTCACGGCGCCGGCGGGGGATTCACCGACGGCAGCAGCCGTAACGGCAGCGTCCGCGAGTCCGACGGCGGGCTGGTCTTCTATGCGCCGAGACAGGAAGGGCCGTTCGGCGCGGCGCTCGCGGTGAGCAAGAATACGTTCGGCTTTTGGAACAACGATGGCGCGACCTTCCATTTCACGATCCAGAGCCTGCCTCCTTGCTTGATGGACAGGAAGAATCGGATTCGCGGCTTGGTTCTCGGCGTGGTTTCGGCGGAGGGCTTCGAGATCGGCACGGATTGCCCCGGACTGGGGCTCGACTTCCCGAGTCTCGACAAGATATCGAGTCCCCACGTCAACGTGTCTCTCCTCGACGATGATGAAGACGGGAAGGTGGAGGGCGTCATCGCCGTTGAATATCCGGGCCATTTCACGAACAAGCACGGAGAGGACGGACGCGTCTCGTGGTTCGAGTTCAACGAGTGGGACGGATCGACGTCAATGACCGTATCGCTCCACCTGGACAAGACGGGCTGCCGTTTCGACTTCGGCGGCCCCGTGACTTTCACGACGGGCACGGCCACCGGGCCGTACCCAAAGGATTTCCCGTCCATCGCCGGCGCCCACGCGTTTGCGGGATACAAGAGTCTCGGCGGCGAGGCGCGCGTCGCGCGAATTCGGGTCGAAGGCGGCACGATGGCGCCGCCGCGCCCGCTCCAGACGTTCCTCGACGATGACTTCTCCAGCGGGCCTTTGGGGGGCTTGCCCGAAGGTTGGTCCGTCACGGCCGCCAATCCGGCCCTGGCGCCGACTTTCAAGTTGGCGGAGCTTCCCGGCGCCCGAGGCGGCAAAGCGCTGATGGCCGAGGGAAACGGACGCGAGGAGTGTTTCGGGTACGTCCAGCGCAAGGTCCACGTTTCGGGCGGGAGCTATCGCTACCGCGTGCGGTTCAAGATCGAGGGGATCGAGGACGTGAACCGGAATCTTCTGCACGGCTATTTCGGCGACTTCAACCAAGGCATCCTCAGCTATCGCAAGGAGAAAGACGGGTGGATCGTGGGGGAGAGCTGCTTTGTCGGCAGGCCGGGCGGAGACGCCTGGGTTCGTTTCCATTTCCGCTTCAGTCCGCATGGCAAGGTCTGGTGGGACCACGTTCTGCTCCAGGAAGTCGACCCGATTCCGCCGCGCCTCGTCAAGATCGCCGTCAGTTCGGGGAACCACAGTATGGAGTCGTGGGGGAAGTGGCTCGACCTGGCGGGCGAAAGAGAGGTGGACGTCGCCCTCCTCCCCGAGATGTTCAACGGCAAGGGAACGGGTACTCCGGAGTTGATCGACGGCCCTTCCGGGACGCTGCTGTCCGAGAAGGCGAAGCAGTGGAAGATGTACGTCTCAGGGACTTTCTACGAGAAGCGCGGCGATCTCGTTTACAATACCGCCCCGTTGTACGACCGCGCGGGGAAGCTGCTCGGCGCGCACGAGAAGACCGAGCCCTACGACCCGGAGATCGACGGAGGCTGCTCGCCGGGGCGGGAACTGCGCGTCTTCGACGCGGACTTCGGCAAGGTGGGCATGATGATCTGCTACGACAGTTGGCATCCCGAAGTCTGTCGCATTCTCGCCTACAAGGGCGCCGAGCTCATTCTCTTTCCCAATGCCGGCTACTACATGGGGCTCATGCCCGCGCGGGCCGCGGACAGCGGCGTCTGGATCGCCGTCAGCACGTGCGGCCCCTACCTGGGAATCTGGGATTCGGGCGGGATCAAAGCGGGCGACGCTCGCCGCGACCCGAGTCAGGGCTGCGACACGTCGGTCATCGACTATCTGGACGATCCCGAGAACCACATGTTTGTCGCCACGGTAGACCTCAACATGCGCCTCAGCCCCCACAACTGGGGCGGGCCGTTCGGTTCGGCGCCCGGCGGGCGACGCGTGCGGCAGACGACGATCAGGAACATCGAGGAAGAACTCGCCCGCGAGGCGAAACGGTGGTATGACAAACCGTAAGCCAAGGGATCCGGGAATTCGCACGTGAGAAGGATCTATGGCGGAATTCCGTAATAACTTCTCCTGGTCTTTCACGCGGCACAAGACCTTTCAAGAGTGCCGGCGCCTCTATTACTACACATACTACGGCTACTGGGGCGGCTGGAGCGACGACGCGCCGGATCGCGCGCGCCTGGCCTATCGTCTCAAGAAAATGATGAACCTGCCCATGTGGCTCGGCGATCTGGCCCACCGAATGGCCGAGCGCATTCTGGGAGACCTGCGCAACCGCGAACTCAACTCCCTCGAGAATTACCAGAAACAGACGCGCAAGCTCCTCAACCGCGAATGGGCGCAGTCGATCGAAAAAAAATGGCAGTGGAAGCCGAAGTACAACGTGAATCTCTTCGAACACTACTACGGCGTCGAGATGACCGCCGAGCAACGCGTGGAGGCGCGAGACAAGATCTACCGATGTCTGAGCCATCTCATGGAGTCGGAAATCTTCGCCCGCCTCGGGCGTCTGCGACCCGAGGAATGGAGATCCGTCGAGAAACTCGATCAGTTCGTCGTGGGAGAACAACCGGTTTACGTGAAGGTCGACTGCGCGACGGCCTGCAACGGCGCGATGACGATTTACGACTGGAAAACGGGCCAGGAGACGGAGGAGACGGGAATCCAGCTCGGCTGCTACGCCCTCTACGCCTTCCAGGTCTGGCGCGCGCCTCTGGAGAGCCAACGTCTCGTCTGCTTCTATCTGGATCCGAACATCGTCCAAGAGCACACGCCCACGGCCGACGAACTCATCGAGACGAAAGACTTCATCCTGACCTCCATGGAAGAGATGATCGCCGCGCTCGACTCAACGGCGGACGAGAACGTCGCCTGTGAAGGGAACTTCCCGATGACGGCCCACCGAGGCCGCTGCCACCGCTGCTTCTTCCGCGAGCTCTGCTTCGGGACGCGGGAATGGAAGGCGGAGTTCGAAAGGGGATGAACGCTTTCGGAGTGGCGCTCACCCGAGCCGCTTCCGGCGACCGACGGTCGCCAGCCGGGGGCCGCCTCCCACATTCGGAGAACATGCGAAGCGGTTCTATGGAGTAGGAAAACGGGGTCGCCCTATGCCCCCGCGGGTTTGGGAAGACTCTCGATCGCCTTCAGGCTTTTCCGCATCATCTTCTCGGTGAATTCCACGTCCCGCAGTTGGCCGCTGAGGAAGTTCTCATAGCCCGCGAGATCCATCAGGCCGTGGCCGGACCAGTTGAAGAGGATCGTTTTCTCTTTTCCCTCCTCGCGCGCCTTCTTCGCTTCGACGATGACGGCGGCGAGGGCGTGCGAGGCCTCCGGCGCCGTGATAAAGCCTTCCGTGCGCGCCCACTGGATGGCCGCCTCGTAACACACCGTCTGACGGAAGGCCTGGGGCCTGAGAAGGCCTTCGCGCACGAGTTTGCTCACGAGCGGCGCCATGCCGTGGTAGCGCAGGCCGCCCGCGTGAATCGGCTCGGGAACGAAGTCGTGCCCCAGCGTGTGCATCGGCAGG
>DATKZW010000049.1:0-5012 GCA_035527775.1 Sumerlaeia bacterium
CTTACCTGGAGATCGGCCAGACGTACATGCAGAAAGGAGACAAACGCTCGGCCGCGCAGGCGTTTTCGCAGGTCATGAGACTGGACCCGAAGAATCGGGTCGTCAAGCAGTTCCTGTCGGAGATGAAACTGCGCACGTGACCGTTCACGGCCTGCCGGCAGGCAGGCAGGGCCGCCTCTTGCCATGAACGCGAGGATCGAACGAAGGCCGGGAGCCGTCACGGGGCAGAGAGACGCCATGGGAACCATTTTTCAGGAACTGTTCGCCAGGGAGTTTGTCATTGACGAGCCCCGCGAGGAGGTCCTTGATCTCGGGGAGAAGAAGACGCGGCCCCCAGCCGCCCCGCGGCCCCTGGCCTCGATCAACCCTCCCGCCCGGAAAGACCAGGCGGAGCGGCGGGATCTGGTGACCCAGATCTCCGAGTTGCTCATCCGGCAAGAGCGTCTCGAGAGTTTGACGGACGAGTTGCGTTCGCGGTCGGCGGCGCCGACCAAGGAGGAACTGAAACGGCTCTTTCGTTCAGCCTTGCCGGTTCTGGACAGTTTTGACCGGGTTCTGCAAATGGCGGAATTGCAGACTCCTTCCGAGGAAGTCCAGAACTGGCTGAAAAGTGTTGCGACGATCCAGTCGCGTGTGTCAGAATTGTTCAAGAGGTTCGGGTTGCAGACAATGGATCCGGTGGGCAAGCCGGTTAACCTCGATCGTCACGAAGTGGTGGAAGTCGTTTACTCCGACAGCGTTGCGGACGAGACGGTGGTGCAGGTCCGTCAGAAGGGCTACATGCTGGAAGGCAAAGTTCTTCGTGACGCACGAGTTGTCGTCGCGAAAAGGGAGAGGAGATAATAAGCCCCATGCCAACAATCATCGGTATCGACCTAGGTACAACCAACAGCGTAGCGGCCGCTATGGACAAGAACGGCCCTTTCATCGTCCCGAACAGCTTGGGCGAGCGCCTGACCCCGTCGGTGGTCGGTTTCAGCAAATCGGGCCAGATCATTGTGGGCAAGAAGGCGCGGCGCGGCGCCATCATGAACGTCGGCCGCACGGTTTTCTCCATCAAGCGCCACATGGGAACGAATTACCGAGTCAAGATCGATGACAAGGAGTACAGCCCCCAGGAGATCTCCTCCATGATCCTGCAAAAGATGAAGCAGGACGCCGAGGAGTACTTCGGCGAGGAGATCCGCCAGGCGGTCGTCACGGTTCCCGCCTACTTCACCGACGCGCAGCGCCAGGCGACCAAAGACGCCGGGGAGATCGCCGGCTTCGTCGTCCGCCGCATCATCGACGAGCCCACTGCCGCGGCCCTGGCCTACGGCCTGGAGAAGGATAGGGACCAGATCCTCCTCGTCTACGACTTGGGGGGAGGCACCTTTGACGTCTCGATCATCGAGGTTATATCGGGCGTCTACCGCGTCATGGGCATCAACGGCAACACCCTCCTCGGCGGCGACGATTTCGACAACCGCATCGTCCAGCACCTGCTTGCCGAATTCAAGCAGACTCACGATGTGGACCTCTCGGAGGACCCCATCGCCATGCAGCGGCTCAAGGAGGTCGCCGAGGAAGCGAAGATCGAATTGTCGGAGGTGCGCGAGACCCACATCCTCTGCGAAGCCATCACCATGAGCGACAAGGGGCCTTTGACCCTGGAAACCAACCTGACCCGCGAGCAGTTCGAGAAACTGATCGGCGATCTGGTCGAGAGCACCCGTGAGCCGATCAATCGTGCGCTCGATGACGCGGGGGTGGCCGCCGAGCAGATCGACACGATCCTCCTGGTCGGCGGCTCGACGCGGATCCCCATGGTTCAGCAGCTCGTCAGAGAGCACCTCAAGGCCTCGCCCCATCGCGACATTTCGCCCGAGGAGGTGGTGGCCATGGGCGCGGCGGTGGAAACCGAGGTTCTGGCGCCTCTGGAAGGCGAACTCGAAGACACGCTGGCCACCCGCTACGACAGCGACAAAATGGTCGTCGTCCACATGACGCCTTTTTCCCTCGGCGTGGGACTCGAAAACGACCAGCTCGGCGTCGTTATCGAGCGCAATTCCACGTATCCGGCCGAGAAAAAAGACATCTTCACCACCACCCGCGACTTTCAGGAGGCCATTAGCTTCCCGATCTACGAGGGGGAATCCCCGATCGCTTCGGAGAACACCTTTCTGGATCTCTTGCGGATTGAAGGCGTCACGCCGGCGCCCCGGGGCGTGCCTCGCATCGAGGTGACGTTCCGCCTGAACCCGGACCGCATCCTCGAGGCGCGAGCCGAGGACTTGGCCACCGGAATCGAGAAAACCATCTCCATCGAAGCGACCTCGGCGAAGCTGGACGAGAGCGAAAAACAGCGGATGATCGCCGAGGCAAAAGCGCGGGTGACTGCCATGCTGCGCTCGCGCGTGGCTGACTCCATTGAGGAGGAGGCCAAGGAGACGATTAAGCGATCGGAAGCGGCGGTGCAAGCCCATCCCGACCATCCGCACGTCCCGAAGATCGAAACGAAGATTCGGCAAATGCAGGACGCTCTGAACAGCGGTCGCCAGGATGAACTCGATGATCTGACTTCCGAGGCCATGCGGCTGCTTGCCCAGATTGAGACCGCCGGCGTATGAACGCCAAGTCGGGATTGTGCGCTTCCTCGCGCTCGTCGTTTCTGAGTGGACGAGGGCGGGCGCCATCGAACGCTCCCATCTGTCGATGCTGACGGAGCGGGCGAGGTAGCGCGTCGACCCACTTTCCAGCGAAACGCCCCCCCCATGCTCTGTCCCTTCTGCCGAACCGAGAATCGCGACGAACGCGACACCTGCTACAACTGCGAGAAAGACCTCTCCATGCTTCGGCTCCTGGTCAACAAGGCCAGGAGCCACTTCAATACGGCCCTGGAATTCGCCGAACGGGACCGCACCGAAGAGGCCATCGCCGAGCTCCAGAACGCTCTCGATCTGGACCGCTCCCACGTCAACAGCCACATCGTTCTCGGCACCCTGCACGCCAAGTCCGGGCAGATCGATAAGGCCGAGGCCGCCTGGCGTGAGGCCATGAGGACCGATCCCCGCTTCGAGAAGGCGCACGAATACCTCGTAAAGATCGACACGGCGCGGCGAAAGCTGCCGGTTGTTCGTCGCCAGAGGCTTATCATCATCACGATGGTGGCCGTGCTCGTCATGCTGGCCTATCTCCTGTTCACGCAGAACCAGCCCGATCCCAACCCGCAACGGCTGGAGAATGCCTGGCAGGCTTACACCGCGCAGAATTACGAGCAGACTCTCGACATCCTCGCCAGGATCCTGGCCGAAGGCGGGGGCTCGCACGCGGCCGCCTACGCCTCCGTGCTGCGCGACGTCATTCAAGCCGAGCAGAGAACGCATGTCGAATCGGCCCAGAAACACCTGGATTTCCTCGAACTGGAACGGGCCTATCGCCAGGCGGCGAATCTCCTCGCCCGGCGACCGTCGAAACCCGTCCGCGCCCAGGCTCGCGCCATTCAGGCCAAGGCGGTCGCCGCCGCGCGCCGCTCGCTCACCGAGACCATCGAGGCGTTTCGCGACGGAGAAGCGACCCGGGAGCAGGCCGAGGCGGCCGTCGCGCTGTGCCGCGCGGTCCAGGGAAGCGAGCGGGGGGATGATTTCCTAGCCGGCGCCGAAAAGGAGCTGGCCGATCTCGTTTGCGCCTACCGAGTTGAGGAGATCCTCGAGGAACTCGAACGCGAGAAGGCCGACCTGTGGACCCGTCTCGAGGCGCTCGCCGCCCTGCGAGGGGAATTCCCTGGACACGGCGAGATCCAGTCCTTGATCGATCGGGCCGTCGAGACCCCAGCCAGAAAGTCCCGTCAGCAAGCCGAAGAGCACATTGCCGCGGGACGCATAGAGGAAGCCGAAGCCTCGATTCAGACCCTCAAGCGCATGCTCGACGCCGCCGATCCGGCCAAGACCGGCGCCGTCATCGAGCCCCTTGCCCAAGAACTGAAGGGAAAGAAAACCGCGCTCCTCACCCAGGCCGTCCGAAAGGCCTACGCCTCGAACGATCTGGAAAAGACCATCGCTCTCGGCGAGGAACTCCTTGATGCCGAGACCCACGCCATCGACGAGACCACGCGCGTGGCCGTCGAGGACATGGCGCTTCAGGCGAACCGGCGTCTGGCCCACCGCCATTGGGACTGGATGGTCAAGCGGGGCGACTGGCGCTACCAGCAGGGCCTGATCGACGCCGAGGAAGCCGAGAAGACGATCCGCTATTTCCCGCGGGTGGACAAATACCTCTCGCGCAAGGTCTTCCCCTCAAGCCAGGACAACCTTCTCTTCTACCTCGCCTCCGCCCACGCAAAGCTCGGCCATGAGGAGCAAGCCGTCGAGATCTTCAAGCGCATCAAAGAGGAATACCCGGAGAGCAATCTCATCGACTGGGTGGACCGCCAGCTTGAAAAGGCCCCGGGACAATGACGCGCCGCCGCCGTTTGCCGCGCCGCCCGCCCAGGCAATCTCCTAGGGCCCAAAGTACTTCCCCAGTCGCGCGGTGAACTCAGTCGAGTCCGCGAAGAGATCGATGAGATCGTCGGTCGTTCGGGCGCCGGAGTCGAGCTCGGCCGACCAGTAGGCGAGCTCCGCGTCGCTCGGGAAACGTCCCAGGAAGGCGCGGTAGAGGCGCGCGACGATTGCCGATTGCGCATTGGGGAGCGCGGAGCCGAGAGAGCTCTGGAACTCCTCGGAGGCGATGATTTCGCGGGCGGTCTGTTTGGCCTGGGCGCGAACGGCATCGAGGCCGCCGCCGGCGTAGGCGGCGTCGAAGAGACCTGAAGCGTATTCGAGACCCGCCTGGTCCGGGAGGCGATCGAGGAGGCCGATGTACATGACGGTGACGAAGTTGCGCGCGGGGTCGCCGGGAAGACCGGGATAGATCGCCTCGATCCGCACGGCGAATTCTTCGGACTCGCTGAAGACGGTCATGACTTCGGCGCGGTTCCATGCGCCCGCGAGCCAGTTGTCGAGCTCGGTCTGCGTCGGATCGCGGTCGAGGAA
>DATKZW010000050.1:0-4058 GCA_035527775.1 Sumerlaeia bacterium
TCTGGAGCAGCCTTCGTTGCGGTTTCCTGCAGACTGTGATCAGGTCAATCGGGGGAGAGAATACCCATCTCCTCCGCCCGCCTCTCGGTTTCGGTCCCCGTCTGCCCGGAAGGAGCGGGCGGTCGAGGCGGCGCCCCAAGCGCTCCACGAATCGCTCGCTCCCGAGCGGCCGGCCCGTGCGCTCGTGCCGGCGCAGCGCCTCTTGAATCTCCGCGTCCAGCTTCTCGCTCAGCAACTCCGCGAAGTCGGGGGCTATCTCCAGCAGCCGCCCGCGCGACAGTCGGCGGGACGCCGACGCTGCGTCCATTCTGGATCACGGCCGGGGCCGGATGACGCGCACGTCGGCCGGCCTCGTCTCGAACTGGGCCAGCGACGCTCGGATGGCGGTGAACGCCTTGGCGCCGGACTCGTCGAGAACGTCGATCGGGTGGACGCCTGCATCGACGACGCACTTGCCGCCTTTGTCCGATCGGATCCGGGCCTCGGTCAGCCGCCCGTCCTTCCACTCGATGTCGACCTCGAACCCGCCGCGCGCGCGGAGACCTCGGACGCGACCGTTGGGCCAGGCTTTCGGGAGGGCGGGCAGGAGGCGGATGATGCCTTCGTGGCTTTGGACGAGCATCTCGGCGATGCCGGCCGCGCCGCCGAAGTTGCCGTCGATCTGGAACGGGGGATGGTTGTCGAAGAGGTTCGGCAAGGTGCAGTGAGCCAGAAGGTGTTGGAGGTTCTTGAAGGCTTCGTCACCCTCATGGAGGCGAGCCGAGAAACTGACGACCCAGGCGCGGCTCCAGCCCGTGCCGCCGCCCCCGTGGGCGAGGCGGCGCTCGAGGGACTTGCGAATGGCGGCGGCCAGCTCGGGCGTCCTGCTCTGTGTGATTTGGTCGCCCGGGTGGAAGCCATAGAAGTGCGACATGTGGCGATGGCCCGGCTCGGGCTCGTCGTAGTCCTCGACCCACTCCTGGATTCCGCCCGTTTTCTTGCTGATCTGGATCGGCGCGAGGCGCTGGAGGGCGGATTCGAGTTCCTTGCGGAATTCGACGTTGACGCCGGGGCCGAGCGCGTCCAACGCCTCCAAGCAGTTGGTGAAGAGATCGTGGATAATCATCAGGTCCATCGTGGCGGCGTAGGTGAAGGACGAACGCGTTCCGTCGGGCTTCTGAAAAGAGTTCTCGGGGGAGTGCGAGGGATTGGTCACCAGTTTTCCCGCCATCGCGGTCCCCTCGGGGGCTTCGACGAGGAAGTCGAGCAGGAAGCGCGCCGCGCCTTTCATCAGGGGGTAGGCGCGTTTCTCAAGGAATTCCTTGTCGCCGGTGAAGAGGTAATGCTCCCAAGGGTGCTGACAGAGCCAGGCGGCGCCCATGGGCCAGACGCCCCAGACGCCGTCGGCGGGCGTGGTGAATCCCCACACGTCCGAAAGATGGTGCACGACCCACCCGCGCGCGCCGTAGTGGATCTTCGCCGTGCGGGCGCCGGGCTCGACGAGAGACTCCATGTAATCGAAGAGCGGCAGATGGCACTCGCTCAGATTGGCGACCTCCGCGGGCCAGTAGTTCATCTGCAGGTTGATGTTCGTGTGGAAATCGCTGTTCCACGGCGCCTGCATGTGCTCGTTCCAGATTCCCTGCAGGTTCGCGGGCAGGCATCCGGGACGGGAGCTGCCCATCAGGAGATAGCGGCCGAACTGGAAGTAGAGGACGGCCAGCTGCGGGTCGTCGGCCAGCGGCGGGGGACCTTCCGTCGCGCCTTCTTGCGCCTTCTCACGCAAGGCGCGGAGGCGTTCGTCCGTGGAAAGGCGGGCGGCGTCGGTTTGCCCGAGATCGAGTTCGACGCGTTTGAAGAGTTTCTGGTGATCGGCGACGTGAACTCTGCGCAGGTCGGTGTAGGACTTTCCCGCGGCGGCGGAGAGCGCCTTCTCGCAGAGAGAGGTGGGGTCGCCGCTCATGTCGTTCGGATTCCTGTAGCTCGTGGCGCCCACGATGAAGATCGTCGCGGCGTCCGCGCCCGCGATCTTCAGGGTCGCGCCCGAGACCGTGACCTTGCCTTTCTCGGCCGCGACCTTGGCTTGCGCCTCGAAGCGCATTCCCTTCTCGCCGCACCGGCCCCGAAGGACCACGCGATCGGGCGCGACGGCGTCGGTGATGAAGTCCTGCTGCCGATCGAGAGTGACGTCGCACGAGACGCGGCCCGGTTTGTCGGCTTCGAGCCGCACGGCGATCACCTGGTCGGGAGCGCTCGACCAGATTTCGCGCGTGTAAGCGACGCCGTCGCTGACGTAGCGGACCCGCGCGATTCCCGTCTCGAGATCCAGTTCCCTGCGGTAATTCTCCGCCGCCTTGACGTCAGGAAACGCCAAGCGCAGGTCGGCCAGAGACTGGTAGGATTTCACCGTTCTCGGCGCGCCCATCATCTTTTCGCCGGCCAGTTTCGTGGCCTCGGCGTTCTTGCCTTCGAAGAGGAGTCGGCGCACCTCGGGAAGCGCTTCGAGCGCCTCGGGGTTGTTCGTGTCGCGCGGCCCCCCATCCCAGAGCGTGTCTTCATTCAGTTGGATTCGCTCCCGGCTCACTTCTCCGAAGACCATCGCTCCGAGCCGCCCGTTCCCCACGGGGAGCGCTTCGTTCCAATTCGCCGCCGGCTGGCGGTACCAGAGGGCAAGGACGCTCTCGGGTCCCTTCTCCGCGCCCGAGAGGGGAAAACCCGGCGCCTCGCCTTCCTTGCTGCCGGCCTTTGCGTAGTCTTCAGTCACTTTCGCGCCTCCTTTGTTGTCGGGACCCTGGGGCTGTTCTCGCTCCGCCTTAGAGGGGGGCGGCGCCGCATCCGCCGCTCCCGGCGAGAGCCCGTGCATCGCGCCCAGCACAGCGAAAATCAGGACGGTTCTTCTCATCCCTTCTCTCCTTTCGACGCGGGCGCCGCGCCCGCGCTGCATCCCCGTCCGGCAACGCGCGCGGCTATATCTCTTGCACGACGGGCAGGATCAGGGGGAAGCGGTCGTAGGTGTCTCGAACGTACTTGCGCAGGGCGCTCCGGACTTCCGCGTTGATGACGTTCGACTCCTCGCGCGACTCCGGCGCGCAGGCCTCAAAGGTCTCCCGGACGATGCTGCGCAGGTCGTTGATGATGTCTTCGCTGGCGTCCACGTAAACGAATCCCCGGGTCACGATCTCCGGGTCGGTCACGAGGTTCCCCGTTTTCTGGTCGACGTTCAGGATGGCGATGATCATGCCGTCCTCGCTCAGGTGCTGCCGGTCGCGCAGCACGACTTCGCCCGTCTCGCCGATCGTCTTGCCGTCCACCAACACGCGTCCCGTTGGAACGCGGCCCCTCCGGCGCGCCCGTCCGCCGTCGAACTCCAGGACCTCGCCATCCTCGAGGATGAAGATCGCGTTCGGGTCAAACCCCATTTCGAGGGCCAAGTTGCGATGGTTGATCTGTTGGCGCAGCTCGCCGTGGGCGGGCAGCAGGTACCGGGGCCGCACCATGCCGATCAGGGCCTTCATCTCCTCGGAGAAGGCGTGGCCGGAGGCGTGAACCTCCGCCGACATCTGATCGAAAACGCGCGCGCCGCGGCGGCAGAAATGATTGACCATGTGCGTGACGGCGCGCACGTGGCCCGGAATGACGCGGGCCGAAATGATCACGGTGTCCCCCTCCTCGACCTCGACGTGGCGCATCTCGCTCAGCGCCAGGCGCGACATGACCGAGCGCGGCTCGCCTTGCGACCCCGTGGCGAGGATCAGTCTCTCCTCCGGTCGGACCGAGTCGAGGTCCCGCACCGTGCAGATGTGGCGCCGGGGGATGGTCAGGTAACCGTGCTCGGAGGCGATGGCGAAAGTCCGCTCCAGGCTGCGTCCGACGACAAAAATCTTCCGACCGAACCGCACGGCCAGGTCCATCAGCAGCTGGAGACGATGAATGGACGTAGCGAAGGTCGCGCAGAAGATCGCGCGCCGGCTGCTGGCGAAAATCGGCTCCAGCCGGTCAGCCACCCATCGCTCGGTCGGCGTCGATCCCGGCACGCCGGCGTTCGTGCTGTCGGCGACGAGCGCAAGGACCTCGTCTTC
>DATKZW010000051.1:0-2982 GCA_035527775.1 Sumerlaeia bacterium
CCGATACAAGCCCCCGTGGCCGGCATCGCCATGGGGTTGATCAAGGAAGGCGACGGCACGGCGATCCTGACGGATATCATGGGCATGGAAGATTACCTGGGCGACATGGACTTCAAGGTCGCCGGCACGCGCGACGGCGTCACGGCCTTGCAAATGGACATCAAAATTGAGGGACTCGATTTCGATATCCTGAAGAAAGCGCTCTCTCAAGCTCTGGAAGCCCGCCTCCGCGTTCTCGACGAAATGGCGAAAACCCTTTCCGCGCCGCGCGCGGAGCTCTCGCCTCTCGCCCCGCGGATCGAAACCATGAAGATCGACCCGCAGCGCATCGGCGACCTGATCGGGCCCTCCGGGAAGCACATCCGCGGCATCTGCGAGGCGACGGGCGCCCAGGTTGACGTCGAGGAAGACGGCACGGTTTACATCTGCACCAACGAACCGCAGGCCATGGAGCAAGCCAAGCAGATGATCTCCGATCTGACCGCCGACGTGGAACTGGGCAAGATCTACACGGGCAAAGTCGTGCGCATTACAGACTTCGGCTGCTTCGTCGAGATCCTGCCGAAAAAGGACGGCCTCGTCCACGTCAGTGAACTCGATTTCGACCGAGTCGAGAGAGTCGAGGACGTGTGCCGCGAAGGCGACATGATGAAAGTCAAAGTCATCGATATCGACCCGACGGGTCGGGTGCGCCTCAGCCGAAAAGAGGCGCTGGCCGAGGACCCCCAGTACGCCGAACAAGCCCAGGCGGCCCGGGCGCGTTCGGAACAACGGCGTGACCGAAGCGGCGACAGCGGGTCCCCAAGACGGGGAGGCCCGGACCGCGGCGCGGGGTCCGGCCGGGGCTCGAAACGACCCGATTCGGGCGAAACCCGTCCGGACCGCGGGGGACGCGATCGTCCCGCGCGGGATCGCGGCGGGCATACCCGTGGGGGGGATCGGCGCTGAGTGATTGTGGCACAGCCGCCCTCGCCTGTGCAAGGCGACCCCCGCGCGGGGCGCATCGCCCGTGGGAGGGGCGCCGGCTTTCTCGGTCCGGAGCGCCCGCCGCGCCGCCGCCGCGCCAATCGCGCCTTGACTTGGGCAGATCGGGCAGTTAGCATCTAGTCGCAGTTCTGTTTGGGTCTAGGAGCCAAGCGGTGACGCGGCCCGGATCGGGTGCGGTCCCGATCGGGGGTGAGAGCCCGACGGTGAAGATCACTCTGAACGGAGAAGACTACGAGGCCGAAGAGGGCGCCTCGGTGCGCGACCTCCTCGAAGCGCTGGACCTGGCGCGGCAGCGGGTCGCCGTTCTCATGGATGGCGAGGTGGTTCGCAAGGCCCACTTCCGGGAAGTCCGCCTCGAGCCCGAGTCCAAGATCGACGTTATCCACATGGTTGGCGGAGGTTAGCGAGCCGGAGGGGGTTCTCCCTTCCGTCCTCGCTCGAGAGGACTGGCAATGAACATCGAAGACAAGCCGCTGAGAATCGGCAACAGAGAATATCGGTCGCGTCTCCTGGTCGGCACGGGCAAATACGAGAGCTTCGAGGTCATGGAGAAAGCCCTGCGGGAATCGGGCACGGAAATCGTGACCGTGGCGCTTCGGCGGGTGGATCTTTCGGGAAAGGGCGAGAAAACGCTCCTGGACCACATCGACCCGGCCCGCTACACGATTCTTCCGAACACCGCCGGATGTTATACGCGCGAAGACGCGGTGAAAATCGCCCATCTCGCCCGCGAGCTCGAGATCGGGGACCTCATCAAACTGGAGGTCATCGGGGACGAACGGACCCTCCTGCCGGACGTGGCGGCCACTCTCGACGCCACGAAGCAACTGGCCGACGAGGGATTCACCGTCCTGGCTTACACGAACGACGATCCCGTTGCGGCGAAGCAGCTCGAGGACGCCGGCGCGACGGTCGTCATGCCGGCGGGCGCCCCCATCGGCTCGGGCCTAGGCATTCTCAATCGCAACAATATCCGCCTCTGCCTTGAGGCCCTCAGCGTGCCGTGCATCGTCGACGCCGGGGTCGGGACGGCTTCCGACGTGACCGTGGCCTTCGAGCTGGGCGTGGACGGAGTCCTGCTGAATACGGCGATCGCTCAGGCCAAGGACCCCATCACCATGGCTCGGGCCATGAAGCAAGCCGCCGCCTCCGGGCGGCTGGCCTACTTGGCGGGGCGGATCGAGAAGAAGCGCTACGCCACTGCCAGTAGTCCGATCGTTGACTTCTAGGGACTGGGCGCCGCGTCGGGCCGGCAGGCCAGACGTCCTCCCGATGCCCCGGCCGGCGCCAGGAGACAGCCAAAGGGCGTTTCGAGTATGCTGACGAAGAAGCTGCTGGACGAGATTAAGGCGTTCGAGGAGTTCCACGCTCGCCAAGCGGAGGGGCAAACGCGCCTGGTCCAGCAGATCGAGGAGCTGGAAAGAACCAGAAGGCAGAGCTACCAGGTCGTCGCGAGAGACAACAGCGACGGGCTGGCTCGCCAGCGTCTCGACGAGATCGACGCCAAGGTTGAAAAGGCGAAGAAAGCCCTGCAGGCCCACCGACGCCGGACCCGCAACCACGTGCGTTCCGGCCGCACGAGACTGCTTCAATCCCAGGAACAGGCCCTTCGCGATCTCGAGGAGCGCAGCAAGCGCAATCACGAGGAGCAGGCCGAATTGCGCAATGTTCTGATACCCGAGGCCGAACAGCATCTCGCGGCCCTGAAAGAGCGCCGCGCTCGCGCCGAGGAGGAGATCGAGCAGATTCGCAAAGAGATCGAGAGAATCACCCGCATCGATCTCGATGCCCTTTTCCAGGACTGAATCCGCAAAGACAAGGGACACGGCCCGCGGGGCGGGTCGGCTGGAGGGACCCGGAAGGCGCGACCTCGGGCTGTAGATTGCCGCCCAATCGCCCGTCGCGGATGTGAAGCCGCCCGCCGTCACCTCCAGGAAGGGAATGTGGTCATGGTCCGCCTGGAAAGCCCATGGGGACTCTACCTGATCTCGGACC
>DATKZW010000052.1:0-2031 GCA_035527775.1 Sumerlaeia bacterium
CCTGGACTGGAGTACACGATCCACCGACTCGGCGGCGAGAGGTGGCGCGGCCTCGAAGTGGGCCTGCATTTCTTTCCTCCCGAGAAGTTCGCGGATTTCGTCCGCTCCGAAGCGGGCGGGCGTTTTTGCCGGCGCTTCGAAGAGGCCGCGCGCCTGAAAAGCGATCAGGCGTGGGCGGCGCTCAAGGCCGTGAACGAGGAGTTCATGGCGCCGCGCGGGTTGGCCCCCATCCAGCGCGGGGAGTTGTGGGACAACTCGGGCCGCACGGATCCCGTCTGCGCGAGCGTCCTAACCGTGATCGTCATCGAGCGGATCTTCAGCCAGGGACGTCACGACTTGCTCGAGGAGTTCCCCAACACGCGCGCCGTGTTCACGTACATGAACCGCAACGGTCTTGTCCCCCCTCTCGACTCCCCGCCGCAGACTCTCGACGGCGTCATTGAGATCCGGGAAGAACTCGCCCGCCACGGCATTCGATCCGTCCTCACGCTGAACCATCCCGAAGAATGGCTGACCAAGTGCGGCCTCGTCGGGAAGGACGGCGCCCCCGACCTGCCCGCGATTCGACGCCTGGTCGCCTTGCTCATCCTGCATGACCCCGTCCGCGCGCCGTTCTCGTTCATCGAGCTCTACACGCCCCGCAACACCGACTCGACCCGCGCTCTTTTCACCGATCTCTTCAATGAGTTCGGCGATCTGCGCGAGCGCTGCTTTCCCAACCTTGCCGTCCTCCACACCATTGCCTCGACGGATTCCCATCGCGTGTCCGGATTCCTGGAGGGGAACGGCCAAGTCAAAGGTTGGGCGCCGGGCGAGGACTTTGTCTTCGGCATCGGGATGATGGACGACGATCATCCCCAGGGGAATCTCGAAGTTCCAGAGGACTATCCGGGCGCGGACGAGGTCCTGGCGCTTATGGACCGGTGCGCGACGTGATCCGCGGAGCGGACCGCTTTTGGGAATCCTCATGAAAGGCGACAACAACATGAACGTCGGCAACTGCCTCGAATTCTACTATGACAAGGAACCCCCCGGCGTGAAGACGAGCGCCATTCGCTGGCTCCAGAAGAAGGTGATGGAGAAGGCGCGAAATCTCCCGAGGGACTTCGAGACGCGCGAGGAATGGGAGGCGTTTCTCGGCGAGATGAGAACGGACCTTCCCCGCACGATCGGCGTTCCCGGGTTCCCTCCGCTCGGCGAGAGTGTGGTCCGCGGGCGAATCCCTCTTGCCGAGGACGCCGTCTGCGAGCGCGTGGACGTGTACGTGGACGAGGACTATGCAATCCCCGCTTTCGTCTTCCTGCCGAAAGATCCGCCGCGCAAACCGATGCCGGGCCTGGTCTGGAATCCCGGCTGGCCGCAGAGCAAATGGGACCCGGCCTACCACGCCTTCGCGCTCCGCATGACGCGCCACGGCTTCGTCGTTTTGATCCTGGACCACGCGCCTTTCGGCGAGACCTCGCCTCCCGACGGCAAGCATCAAAGCGGCATGACGCTCGTCATGAGCATGGGGCACGTCCTGGGAATCAGCCAACTCGCCCTGCGCGCGGCGGAAACCATGCGGTGCGGCGAGTACCTGCGGTCGCGCGACGACGTCGACGCGGCGCGCGTCGCGGTGGCGGGTCTTTGCCAAGGCGGGATGGACACGTGGCTCGCGGCGGCCTTGGACGAGTCTTTCTGCGCCGCCGCCCCCATCTGCGCGGAGTCCACCTTCGCCATCCACTTCGCCGAGATGGCCTCCTACTGCGCCAACGCCGATTCCTCGCCCTTCCCCTTCGGCATTCTCAACGTCTGCGACGTCGAGCACCTGCACGCCGCCGTCGCGCCGCGGCCGCTTCTCGTGCGCGCCAACCTGGGCGACAACTGGTGGCCCGTCAGCGGGTTCGACGCGGTCGAGGCCTTCACGCGCAAGATCTATCGTCTCTATGGCGCGGAGGACCGAGTCGACTTCCGCGCCGAGGTCCACGAGCACAACCTGACCGGCCCCTTCGCCGACGCGCTGGAGCGATTTCTTATCGAATACCTGTGACC